>CAZURC010000015.1:8985-26188 GCA_964623405.1 uncultured Treponema sp. | reverse complement strand
TTTGGATTGTAAACTTTGTCAAGTTCAATTGCTTTCATTTATGAGCGTCCTTTGTTTTAATGCACGTCATCCCTAACTTGTTTCGGAATCTATATAAACGGCTTTTATAGATGCTGAGACAAGTTCAGCATGACGAAATAGCAGAAGAATTATAATGATTTTTTAGGAGTTAGGAAATAGAATTGCAAAATTGCGCCATAGGAGAAATCAAGCCTTGCTGCCTCAGCTATGAAATATCAAACAAGGTCAGAAGCTCCTTGTTAAACTCTTCTGTCTTTGGCTTCATCTCCGCTAGAAACTCGTTGTTATCGATTGTGCCGAGAACAGCATTCATCTCTTGAGCATTGCGGAATGTAATCTTGCGGAATTCATCAACAAAGTCTTTTTCTCGTGAGGAGCGCGCCTCTCCAAGCATCTCATTGCTCACATGGGTAACGTCATTGATTATGTCATTGAAAATATCAGGCGTAAAATCACGTACTTTTTGTGTATAAAGCTGCTCAAGAAGCCAGACTGCGTAGCTCGTCTTGTATATAAGGTATTCTTTCTCGCACTTATCATAAAACTCGTGCACTTGCAGCCAGTTTTCTATCTGATGAGATTTTATCATCTCAAAAAGCTCTTTGATTTTTTCCTCTGGAATAATCTGGCCGCCAGCATTGACCCATCTTGTATACAAAGGAATTTCCCTGGCAATAACCTTGAGCTCATCTCTAGTAATTCTTGTATTATAGAGCCGGCAGTACTCAACAAGAACTGAGCAAGCAAAGTATTTTATTATCTTACGGTAGGTTTTATATGCACGCACAGGCTTGTGGATTTCTGCGCCAAGCTTTTTCTGTGCCTCCATGTCGCAGAAAGAAAAATCCTCATCAGAGTGCTGGTGAAGATAATCCTTGGCGATATGGTAAAGGCTGTCATCGTCAGGAGCATTGACAGCACGCTCATATCCTTTTGCCACAAGATATTTTCCAGTAAGCTCAATAATCCGGCGCAACGCACAGACAACCTCCTGTATCGAATCAGGAGCAAGAGGATCTGTCTCTATATGCTGAACCTTTATAACACGCCTGTCTCTTTTTGAGAACTTGGACTTGTTGCGTGTAATTGCATACATATTATATAAAAACCAGTAGGCAGGTATAACTGTAATGCATTTGTTCTCTCCGTTAGAGGCAACAAGGGAAAAAGGATACTTTATATTAAGCTCATGCTGATAGCTTCCCTTTGCGACAAGTGTAAAGCATGCAAAAAAAGAATTATGCTTGAAGTCAGAGCACAGTCCTGGCCAGAATCCTCTTCCCGCAAACATTTCTCCGTCAGGAGAACGGGAGTTGTGATTTGAGCCGATTGTAGCTCCAGAGGCAATATTAGACTGCCCGCAAACAGTAGACGCAATAAGAAATGAAGAATTATGATGCTGCTCATGAAAAGGAAAAATCAAGTTGTTCAAGACCTCACAGCAGCTTATAGTGGAATTGTCACCAAGCACAGAGTTAAGGAGCCTTGCACCATACTTTAGCTGACAGTTGCGTCCGATTACAAAACGCACAGCGACAGCCTGATAGAAAGCCTTTGAGCCGTAGCCCATTATTCCGTTCACAAGCTCAACTCCTTCTCCGATCTGGCTAGGCTCTTCCTCTGATGACAAGACAGTTATATTCTTTAGCTTGAATGCGCCTTTTATATAGCTATGGGAGCCAATCTTGGCGTCTTTTATAAGAATTGTATTTTTTATTATAGCGTCGCTTTCTACAATTCCATAAGTGTCAAGCTCCTTTGACTGTCCGTATTCAGTGAGCTCAACAAACCGCTTTTGAAGCTCCAAGTCCTCGCGGTACCGGCTCCAGATAAATGCGTCCGCAGGGATCATGTCCTCAAAAGGAAGGACAGCGCGCCTGTCATTCTCGTTGCCGACACCAATCCATATCCTGTTTTTTTCATCTTCTCCTTTCTTTAGAAGGCCGTTTCCGAATTTTGAGTGCTTTGTGCAGCTCATCTCCTGTATATTAAAAAGGATTGCCCTGGAGCTGATTCTGTAATTTGCGAGGTATGAAACATTCCGGACTACAATATCATCCTCAAGGACAACATCCGCCAAATATGAGTTATAAATTCCTGTATCAAGGACAAGATCGTGATACTTCAAGGTTGCAGGAACAAGCCTTCCTACAACAAGAAAGCCATATATCTGGGAGCAGCGGATCAATGAAACGTCAAAATCCCTTTCATTTACAGGAACATATACATTCTGCCACGAGGGATCCGAATTCGTGTTTCCGTTCGCTTGCAGAAGAGCGATCTCGTTTTCATTTAAATGTCTTTTTCCTTTTAGAAGCTCTACAGGGACTGTCTCTGCGCCTTGTATATTGTCTTTTAATGTAAGCTGTGGCAATTACCATACCTCTTCTATAAAAAATAAGGCTGTAAATATTCAATCCGGAAGTTTTTCAGCCACCATGTTCCTAAGAATAATAACGCAATGCGCCGGAAATGTCTTGTTTCCGCTCAATTTAGCAGAAATTCTTGCTCAGCTTGTCTGATACACTTTCATTGGAACTCATGTCAAAAATCATCTATAATCATCTGCAATGAATGTTTTTATAAAAAAACGGCTTGCAATTATAGCAATACTTCTTTTCTGCCTTTCCGCATTTTCCTTTACCCAGAAAGATGTGCATATTTACACATTTGAAAACGGACTTGCTCTCTATATTCTTCAAGATCCTACGACTGCGACCGTCCGGCTAGAGATAAACATAAAGGCAGGCACCATCTGCCAGGATCAGGACAACGCAGGCTACTTTTCACTTTACGCCTCTTTAGCGGGGCTTGAAATTACTCCAGACTGTGTAAAGACAGAGAAGACAGTTGCTCCGGCGCAGGTTGAGGACACACTTTTGCTCTTTTCAAGATATTTCAAGCCCCTTCAAGTCTCAGACAACGCTCTGTCACATGAGATACAAAAGATTGCAGAGCAGACAAGAATTTTCTCGTCAAATGCGGCTGGATTTATAAACCAGGCAGTTGACAGCAGGGTTTTCTCTGAAAAGCCATGGAAACAGGCCAGCGGAACCAGGGTGGAAAACTTCAGTTCAAAAGCAACAGAGGAAGCAAGGAGTGTGCTAGCGAGAATAAGGGACATCTGCTACACGCCAAGTAACACAAGCCTTTACATAAGCGGCAATATAACGGACAGCGTGGCTGTCAGCCTGGTGAAAAAATATTTTGGCTCATCAAGAGAACAACTCTCAAGTTCCATCATGAGGCAAGAAGACAGATCGTCTGTCTATACGCAAAACAAAGGAGAGGAGCAGAAGAAGTTTGTCCTTACAGACGATGAGCTTTCTCCCGACATAACACAGATTGTAATTCAGTACAAGGACTTCACGCAGGATGAGGCGGACTTGATTGCGGCGGTGTTCAATAATCCAGGCTCAGAATTCAAGAGGCTTCTCCTGAAGCAAAAAAACCTGTCAATCAGGGCAGCTGACTATATAGATGCCTCATCTGCTCAGCAAAGAGATTCAAGCAGGCTTGTAATTCAGTCAATCTGCGAAACAACAAAGGTGGGACCTGCTGTGCAGGGAGAGCTTTTTCTTGAGATATCCAAGGAAAATGACCGTGTTCAAGAATCAGAGGCAAAGGCTGCAATAAGAAGCATGGGCTCAAAATTCACAGAGGTCTCAGACAACTCGAGCCTGCTTATGAAAAACCTTGCAGTGTTCAATCAGACAAACAAGGATCCTAGCGAGACACTATTCAACAAGAATGAAAGAATCGCATCCATAGATCTACAGGCATTAAACAAAAAATACGAGGATGCAAACCCATATATCTTTGTCCTTTGCAGCACAAAAAACTACCAGCGAAGCGCATCTGAATTCAAGAAATACGGATACGAAAGAGTGACTGCAAAAAACGGGGCATGGTACAACCAGGAAAAATACAAGCCTTTTCTGCGCAATGAGGAACGCAAGGAAAATATAGCCACAGAAACTCTTTCAAATCTACCTGCAAAAAGATTTGTAGAAGAAAACAGGGAGCAAATCTCATCATTCAAGCTAAAGAACAATATTCCTGTAACTATAAAATACACGCCCGAAAGCATGACAGCCGCGGTCTCACTTGCGATAGACGGCGGCGAGCTGCTTTTCGCAAAAGAAAACCAGGGGCTCTCGTCTGTTCTTGTAAACTGCCTTGCGTCAATAATCCAATGGAATCTTGACAGCGCCTATGAGAACGGAAACTTATCGGCACAGGCAGGAGTCAGCGCATGGACAGGCGCACAGTATTCATTGCTTACTGTCACTTGCGCTGCCAGTGACGCAAGAACCTGCCTGGACAATATTGCCAGATGCATTATTTTCACAGACATAACGCCTGCTCTTGCAGACTCAATAAGCTATGATCTCCGCTCGCAATGGAGAATAAAGACAGGCTCCCCTGACTTCCAGCTTTTGTGCGAGGCAGTCCGGACAATCTATGGGAAGCCTCTGTCAAACCTTTACAACGACACTGAAGACAAGCCAGGCCAAATGGACTTCTCAGATATTTCAGCCGCCTATCCACTGATTCTTGACAGCACAAGATTCTCTATAACGATAACAGGCGGGGTCCAGCAGAGCAACGAGCTAAGGGATATTCTTGACTCAACATTCGGAGAGACAGGCACTGCAAGGGCAACAGAAAACATAATGGCAAAAGTAGAAAAAATACAGCTTCCGTCAAGGACAAAGAAAATACAGCTGCGTCATCAGTTCTTTACGGATATAAGCGCGGAGAAAGCAGGACCAAGGCCTCTTGTTCTGGTTCCGACAACTGACTTCTCAGATCCCCTTCTCCTAATGCTTTCAGGCCCTGATTTATCCTCCACCGACAGCGCGCTTTTTAATGCGCTTCTATATCTTCTTGGAGACACTCTTGAGAAAAGATTAAGCAATGAAAAAGAGACCAGCGGGCAAGACGTAAAAATAACTCCGCCGGACTCAGAGCTTCCCTATGCGCAGGTTGTCGTTACGAAGGTAAAAAGAATATCTCAGACAGAAAGCGTTTACAAAAAGACTGTGAATGAAATTATCGCAAGCCTGAAAGATGTGATGGAAAAAGACACAGGCGGAGCGATTGACACAGAAAAAGACGAGATTATAGCGGAGCTTGAGAATCTATGGGTTACAAATGAGCTGGCGGATACCTCAACAAACGAAGGAACAGCACAGCTTATACAAAAAGGAAGAGAGCTTGGAAACCCTTGCCTTTACCTTGACATGTACGATGCTGTAAGCAATGCGAAAGCAGAGGATTATTATATCATCGCAAAATCTTACCTGGAAGATCCGCATATTCTTCGCGTCTATTCAGCGGACACAAAGAAGTAGAAAAAGGGCTTTATATTAAGGGGAAATAACTTTGTCCAAAACAAAGTCTGTGCTTTCACAAGGGAGATTCTGGACAATCTGCTCCGCATAGCCGAGCCCGCATGTAAAAAGCGAGCAGCCGCTCCTTATAAGACGCGGAATATATATATCATAAAACCCCTTGCCCTTTCCAAGTCTTTTTCCTCCCTCTGTAAAAGCAAGCCCTGGAACCGTCATCAAGATTTTCTTTCCGTTAAGAGAGCTGTCTGTCTCAGCTTTTGCCAGAGACAGCTTAGGCTCTAATATGCCATAAGAGCCACTCTCAAGCTGGCTTTTTAGCGGAGCATCCGGCTCCAAGTAAAAAAAATCCATGGACTTTCCGTCATCTGCGACACGCGGCACGCAGACTTGCTTGCCCGACAGGAAAGCTGCTTGAATAAGAGAAGATGTGTCTAGCTCAGCGCCATAGGCAATGTATGAAAAAAGCAGCTGGGCTTCTGTGAACTCCCTCAGGCTGGAAACCTTTCTGCATACTGCGCTAGAGGAAATTGCTCTCTGCTCACTGCCGCTGTATTTTTCTTTCAGCATCAAGCGCATCTTTGAGCGGAACATTTTTTTTTCCTGAAAAATTGTCATCTTGATAATTATAGCATAAAATCAATGCATGGATATAAACATTCTAATCGCCGTAACCGCCGCAATTCTTCTTGTCACAGGACTTGCCGGCTGCGTAATTCCCATTCTTCCAGGAGTCCCTCTTGCGTGGGCAGGGCTTCTAGCCGCGCATTTCTGCTCGTACACAAAGACACCTGTCTCTGTTCTGATTGCCACGGGAATCACAGCTGCTATAATCACAGTCCTTGACACAATAATGCAGCCGGCGCTTACAAAGAAATTCGGAGGAAGCAAGAATGCGGTGCTCGGAGCTACAATAGGCCTGGTTGCCG
The DNA here is from genome assembly GCA_964623405.1 of uncultured Treponema sp. Taxonomy (GTDB): domain Bacteria; phylum Spirochaetota; class Spirochaetia; order Treponematales; family Treponemataceae; genus Treponema_D. The sequence continues at coordinate 19,884 of CAZURC010000015.1, read as the reverse complement.
CCATGTTCTTAGGTCCGGTTTTTATTCTGATTGCCCCGTTCATAGGAGCATTCATAGGAGAAATTCTCACGAACCCTGACAGCACAGGGCAAGCCTTAAAGGCGGCGTTCGGCTCTTTTATTGGATTTCTGCTCGGAACTGGATTAAAGATGATTTGCGTGATTGTGTTTATATGGATTTTTGTCTTCGAGCTGATAAAACAATAAACCAATCTAACCAAAAACGGATTTGTGTCATTGACACTATTTTCTTTTTTTTATAATATATTTGTACATTCGTTTTAAGACGATGAATGGTTCCTTAGCTCAGTCGGTAGAGCAATGGACTGTTAATCCATGTGTCGCTGGTTCAAGCCCAGCAGGAGCCGTAAGCCTGGTGATTTCACCAGGCTTTTTTTTCAAGCGCTATTGATTTCTTATCAGAACAGCCTTTGTTGTGTCAGAAGCGTATTTAAGCCCCACGCTGAACAATACAGGGAAAAGAGAGAAATACATTCTAAAGCTATGCTTCCCGCCGCGCGCAAACCATGCTCTTTTCAATTCGTTCCAAAGCTTAAACACTGCGGGAATAAAGTTTATAAACATAGAAACAAGAGTCGCAAACCTAGGCTCCTTCCTGCATGGAAGGAAACGGCGGATTGCAGACTCAATTTTTTCAATTCCCTCCCTTAGCTCCAGGGAAGTTGAGGTCTTGAACATCAGCGCCGCGCTCTGATTGCACGCCCAGAATTTTATGACAGTTGAAAAGGTACTCTCATCATGCAGGCACTCCTTGACCGCCAGCACAAATCCGCCTGCTAATCCAGCATGAGCATAATTAATATAAGTTCCTGAAAGGAGATTGATGAGATATAAGAAAACTCCATACCATAGGACTGGAGACATATCGGCCGCCTGCTCACGGAACGTAAAACGCAGAAAGCTGAACAACACAAACTGGAGAACGACAAAGACCGCTCCAAACCTCCAGTTCAATGAAAAGACGGCGATATTGAAAGCCGGAATAAAAATAATTTTTATCCAGGCAGGAAGCCTGTGAAAAAAACTATGGCCTGCCTTGTAGCTAAACGCCGAATAACTGCCCATACCACCTCTCCTACAGCCATACAAGATCAGAAAGAGACGAATATGCGTTAATAGGATTGCGGATATTCCATTGCTCAAGATCCTGTCTAAGCCCATCTTGCGGGCTTCCGTCAAACACCTTGTCTCCTCTAAACAGCACAACAAATCTGTCCGCAAGGCCAAGGCATTTCTCAAGCTCATGCGTCAGTATTATCACAGTCTTCTTCTGCTCGTGAAGCTTTTTCACAAGCGCATTCACCTGCCTTACGCCACCATAATCAAGGTTTGCGTAAGGCTCGTCAAAAATAATAATAGGAAGCTCCATGGCAAGCATACAGGCGACAGCAAGCCGGCGCTTTTCTCCGCCGGAAAGAAAACGGGCAGGATAGCCAGCCTTATTTGTCAGCCCGACTTGCTCAAGGGCAGATTCAGCGGCCTTCTCGACAAGAGTTCTCGGTTTCTTTTGATTCTTAGGTCCGAATCTTACATCCTCGTATGGAGTCTCTCCGAGTATCTGAGTATCAGCCTCCTGGAAAACCAGTCCAGCCTTTGCAAAAGAGCGCACTTGGCCGGAATCCGGCTTTTCAAGACCAGAGATAATGTTCATAAGAACGCTCTTGCCGGAGCCGTTCTCCCCGCCAATAACAGTTATTGACCCCTCATCAATTTCCATATAGACATTTTTAAGAGCGTGCTTTACACCCTCGCCTGTCGCATAGCTTTTTGAGACACTGTCTACAATGATTCTATTCATTTTTCAAAAGAAGAGTCATCCGAAAGACTGTCCTCAGAGGCATCATTTTTTACATCATACAGATACATTGCCACTACAGGCCTAAGCTTAAGAGAAATAAGCACAACAACCACAGCTTTTATCGAATCCACAAGCAGGAACGGCGCAAAGAATGCTGTGAAGAACAGTTTTGCGGCTCCGCCCACGCCAAGCTCGCTCTTCTTGAATGCAATGACATAAAATAGCTCTGGAAAATAAAGCAAGAGCATGCCGGCAAAGACAGCGACAGCAAGGCGCATGACATTCTGCCATTTTATATGCTTTTCTGTTACGGATGGACGGCCTGAAATAATACCTGCGACGAAAGCTCCGACAACCCAGCCCACACGGAATCCTCCTTTAATATTCATGAGAACTTGAAATCCACCTTGACCTCCCGAAAAGACAGGGAGCCCAAGCACTCCGACAACAAAGAAAAGGGCCGTAGGAGCCGCGCCCCAAAGTCCGCCCAGGAGAACCGCAGTCATAATACACATTGCATTTTGAATTACAATTCCGCTAACAATGCCGGGAATTGGAATTCTGAAAAAACTTGTCGCGCATATTATCGCCGCAAAAAAAGCGACAACCGCTGAACGTAAAGCTGTCTTGTTCATCTTATTGTAAACCTCTTTGTCTATTAACAGTTAGTTTACATTTTCACGAATAGTCAGTAGATTGTCAACGCAACGGCCGCACCTTAACAACGTCTGTTTTATATAAATCGGCCACAACGAATAAATGAAGGAAAACATATAATGACATTTATCTCAAGATTCGGGATACAAGGAAAACTCACGGATAAATACGGAAGATGCATACATTATAACTCTGAGCTGGACATAATAGCAAACAAATGCGGAAAATGCGGGAAGTTCTACGCCTGCTACAAGTGCCATGATGAGCTGGAAAATCACGCTTTTCTGCCTGTGTCTGAAAAAGAAAAGGAAAGCGTTGTCTGCGGAATATGCGGAGAGAAATTCAGCTATGAGGAATACAGCCGCTTAGAAAGCTGTCCGCGCTGTAAGAGCCGGTTCAACCCGCGATGCGCCTTGCATAAAAATATTTACTCATGCTGAGCGGCATAGAAAAGAAATAAAAAAGCCGTCCTTTCAGAGATTTCCTCTATAGGACGGCCTTTGCTTACTTTGACAGAGCCTTTATAAGCTCATGGTTCGCAGCAATTCTCTTTGAATTTTTCTTGCTGTTCGCTCTGATAGACTTGTTCCAGCGGAGCGGTCTGATTCTTCTTGCAAGTCTCATAACTTACCTCTCGATTATTATTAAATTTAATTTTATTTCCGTATTATATCAAAAATGCCAAAACTACGGCAAGCAGATTCCATAGCGCTAAGAATAAAATTCCTGCCTGATAATCTCAAAAATCTCCCTGTCATTGCCCTTTAGCTCAAAAGCAGCAGCCTTCGCAAAGCACAGAGAGAAAGTATTGCTATCTTTTTCCGCGAAAAATGGCGTATATTCCCGGCAGTTCTGCTCAAGGCAAAGCCAGCTTAAAAGATAGATAAACTGCCTTCCAGCTGTGTAGCTAGCTTTCTGAGCCAAAGGAGATGTTATTTCAATCTTGGAAATAAAAGTCGGGTTAGTTCCGTCCTCGTCATTTGCTGCCACAGAACTAGAAGATGCTTTTCCAGACATTGCGTCATAGCTATTTAAATCCATAGCCTGCTTATAAAGATTATACGCCCTTAAAAGAGCCTGCTCGTCAGCATCAATACTCGCCGCCCTTGAGGAATTCTTGCCGAGAGCCTCAAAAGGAGACTTGTAAATTCTGTATGTCTGCACAACTCCTGCCCTGAGCCTCTCAGCTCTCTCTCTTATCTGCTCCTGTACTATTCTGCTTTCCGAAAGCTCAAGCTCCGGCTCTGCTCTTCCTGACTGAGCAAATCTTCTAAGGCTTTTAGAGAAAGAGCTTAGAGCTTCCTGGATATTCTTATTTTCCGCCATTTACCCGCCTATTAAATATATTTTAATATTTTACCGTCTTATATTATAATATGCTTATGCTGGTTTTTCATCAGATTTGATGCAAAGTCAGTACACAAAGCAGAAATGCTTAAAAATGGAGGAAAGAAAAATGAAGAAATCAGCTGCCGGCATAATGGCGATATTCGTGATGTGCGCATCGCTGTTCGCGCAGGAGAAAGTCTACCTTTGGCCAAAGAAGACTGGCCCTGGCTCAGAAAAACTAAAAATTGAGCAAAAGGAAGAGGAGCGCGGCGGAGGCAATGTCCATGAGAGAATCATATCAGGTGTAACACAGCCTTATTTTGAAGTCTATAAGCCAGAGGAGTCTTCCTCAAAACAAGCAGGAATCCTTATAATTCCAGGAGGAGCATACCAGAGAGTTGTCTATGACAAGGAAGGATTGCACTATGTAAAAGCCTACACTGACGCAGGATACACATGCTTTGTTCTTTTATACAGGACACCAAACGATCCTCACAAAGACAAGGAAACGGTTTCTCTTGCTGATGCGCAACGAGCAATGCGCATAATAAGAGCTCGTGCGCAGGAATTTGGAGTAAGACAGGACAAAATCGGAGTCCTAGGTTCATCCGCAGGGGGACATGTAGCAACAAGCCTTGTAGAACATCATGACGATGTGATTTATAAGCAGCAGGACAGCGCTGACAGGGCTTCTGACAAAAGCTGGACAAGCGCAAGACCGGACTTTCAGATGCTCGTATATCCTGTAATCACAATGCAGGACGGCCTTTGCCACGAGGGAAGCAGGACAAATCTGCTGGGCTCTAACGCGACTCAGGAGCAGAAAGACGCGTACTCTTCGGAAAAGCACGTAAAGAAAGGAGATCCAATAGCATGGCTTTGCTGCGCCATAAACGACAAGTCCGTAAATCCTGAGGGAAATGTGATTCCATACTGGTCGGCCCTACGCAGCGCAGATGTAAGAGCTGAGCTTCATGTTTTTCCAGCGAGCGGACATGGCTTTGGAGTAATGGGAGCATCAGGAACTGCAAGGCAATGGCAGTCTCTTTCAATAAACTGGCTGGATACATACGTAAAATAAAAAATCTGCCAGCTAAATTTAATCCATAACGCCATTCAGATATTGTTTCAAGGATGGCGTTTTTTCTGCTCCAGTTTTCTTCTTAGCTTTAGCTGCCTAAGACCATCCTGTCGTTAAGCTCTCCGGCGGCTCCGAACTTCGCAAGCAAATCCTCAACTTTAAGATTCTTCTTTTCATCTCCGCGCACATCATATATTATCCGGCCTTTCATCATCATTATAAGACGGTTGCCGTACTGAATAGCATGACGCATATTATGAGTCACCATGAATGTTGTAAGATGATCTTCCTGGACAAACTGCTCTGTAAGCTCAAGAACACGCGCCGCTGTCTTAGGGTCAAGCGCCGCTGTGTGCTCATCAAGAAGGAGAAGATCCGGCTTTTGAAGTGTCGCCATAAGAAGAGTAAGAGCCTGCCTCTGTCCGCCGGAAAGAAGACCGACTTTGCTTTTCATGCGGTCCTCAAGCCCCAAGTCCAGGAGGGCAAGCTTTTCGTGATACAAGGCGCGCTCAGAGCTTTTTATGCCCCATGCGAGAGAACGCTTTTTTCCGCGCCTGTATGCCATGGCAAGGTTCTCCTCAATCTCCATGTTTGCGGCTGTTCCCATCATCGGATCCTGAAAGACACGTCCAAGATACTTAGCGCGGCGGTATTCAGGCATATTGGTCAAATCAGTTCCATTAAGCTCGATTTTTCCTGTATCACAGCTGTAAACGCCGGCAATGAGGTTCAACAGAGTAGACTTGCCGGCTCCGTTGCCGCCGATTACAGTCACAAAGTCTCCGTCCGCAAGCTCCAAATCAATTCCAAGCAAAGCTTTTTTCTCAGTGATTGTGCCAGGATTAAAGGTTTTTGTTACATTTGTAATTCTAAGCATCTTAAGTCCCCTACTGACGATTAGCTTTTGCCGCGAATTTTGCGCTCTGCTGCTTTATGATAGGAATTGCCAGGGCAATCGTAATAATCACAGATGTCAAAAGCTTTAGATCGCTTGATTTCAACCCAAGCTGCAGCACAACCGCTATTACAATGCGGTAAACTATAGAGCCAAGAACAACAGAGATAAGCGTGAACCAAAAAGGAAGCTTCTTTGAGAACCAGCCGAAAATAGCCTCGCCAAGAACAATAGAGGCAAGCCCGATTACAAGAGTTCCTGTTCCCATGCCCACATCGCCATATCCTTGAGACTGGGCGACAAGAGCGCCGCTAAGAGCAATAAGACCGTTCGAAAGCATCAGTCCAAGTATTTTCATCTTGTCTGTGTCTACTCCCATAGCGCGCACCATGTTGCCATTGTTTCCTGTGGCGCGCAGAGATGAGCCTATTTCTGTGCCGCAGAACCAGTACATTGCAACTATAAGAACAACGCAAAATATAACTCCGGTTAGAAGAGAGGCAAGATTTGGAGATATTCCCTTAAAAAGAGACTGAAGCTGATTCATGACAGTTGATGCTCCAAGAAGCGGAGTGTTAGAGCGCCCCATAATGCGGATATTGACAGAATAAAGCGCAGTCATAGAGAGAATTCCAGCCAAAAGCTCCTGGATCTTTAGCTTTGTATGAAGGAATCCTGTAACTCCGCCGGCAACAAGCCCTGTAAGGAAAGCGCATAGAAGAGCAAGATAAGGATTGTAATTGCCCATCACCATTACAGCGCAGACAGAGCCGCCAAGAGCAAAAGTTCCGTCACAGGTCATATCCGCAATGTTCAAGATTCTAAAAGTAAGATAAACGCCCAGTGTCATTACACCCCACAGAACGCCCTGTGCAACAGCGCCCTGCATCGCCATAAAGATGCTAAAAATATTCATAAGGCTTATTATACCTTTAAATCAATATCTTGTAATGGCTAAAATACACAAAGAATTTGTAAAATACATAGAAAGAAGATTTTTTTTGCATTAAAATAAGATTATATGCTCGTCATTAAAAAGGGAAAAGTTAAGTTTTCTGTAAAAATCACATTTGGACTATGCATTTTTATATCAGCCCTTATAATCGTCCATAGCCAGAAACAATACTATGCCTACAAGACAGAGCGATGCAGACTTCTATCCAAAACTGCGACAGAGCTCTTCCAGACAGACATTGAGAACCTTGCAAGAATAAACAATATCGTCGAAGCGCTGCTTCTTGAATCAAATGGAAAAATTGAGAAGTTCGAGACAATTTGCTCTACGCTCATATCCAGGCATCCATCCATACAGGGAATTCAGCTTGCGCCAAAAGGAATTGTATCGCAATCTTATCCTGAAAAAATAAACAGCAACGGCAATGTAAACCTGTTTGAGAACCCTGAGACAAGGATTGCATCAAGCTACTCGCTCAAAACAAGGGAATCTTACTTGACAGGCCCGCTAACCTTCCCCGACAGGACAGCCGGCATCATAATACAGCAGCCAGTATTTATTGCAGGAGAGAACGGGGAAGAGACTTTCTGGGGATTCTCTGTCCTTCTGCTTGCAATATCAAACATCTTTCCACAGGAGACGCTTTCTTTTCTTGAAGGCTCAGACTGCTACTACAAGCTCTGGAAGCCGGATGCAATGACCGAGGAGCCGTTTGAAATCGCGTCAAACACGGCTGACGATATAAAGAATCCTTACGAGACACATTTTCCCATAGCAAATTCACTATGGACAATATACATCGCGCCCAAAGACGGCTGGTTCAACGGGGTGCTGTTCTCAATAGAACTAGCTGCTGCTATCATCATAAGCCTTCTGCTTTCCGCCGCTCTGGCATTTCTCCTTTCACTTAAGGACAGGGATGAAACACTCGAGCGTCTCTCCTATAGAGACTCTCTTACAAGCCTTTACAATGCCCGCAAGTTCATGCTCACATTGAGAGAGCTGCAAAAAAACAATACGCCATACACACTCATATACTTTGATCTTAATGACTTCAAGAAAATAAATGACAATCTAGGGCACGAGACCGGCGACCAGGTTCTTACAATAGCCGCAAGAAAAATATCAAACTGCATAAGGGAAGATGACAAGGCATTTAGAATTGGAGGAGACGAATTCACTGTGATTCTGCAGGGAGCGCGGAATATAAACTCCGTAGAGGAGGTTATCAGAAGAATAAAGGAATCAATCAGCAGGGAGACAGTGCTAAGAAATGCGCGCCTGTTTATTGTCGCCAGCGCAGGCTTTGCGAGAAGTCCAGAGGACGGAAAAGACTACGAGGAAATAATAAAGATTGCAGACAACAAGATGTATGCAGACAAACGCGCTTCTAAGACTAAGAAAGAGGAAAAGTAAAGCAAAATGGAGAAAATTCTGATTGTAGAAGACGATGAGGGAATATCCGACTTCGTGAATGCGGAGCTTACACATGAAGGCTACACAACCTGCACCGCATTTAACGGGAGAGAGGCTCTTGCTGTATATGAGAAAGAAAAACCGGACATGATACTTCTCGATGTGATGATTCCTGAACTAAGCGGCCTTGAAGTGCTGAGAAGAATCAGAAAAACATCAGAAGTGCCAGTCATAATAGTAACAGCGAGAGGCGAAACCTACGACAAGGTAAACGGGCTTAATGCCGGAGCAGATGACTATATATCCAAGCCATTTGAAATTGAGGAGCTGCTGGCAAGAATGGGAGCAGTTCTAAGGCGCTCATCTCCCAAAAACGGAAAACAAAATCATTTACGCAATGGAATGCTTGAGCTTAACAGCGACAGCATGAAAGTCCTGCTCAATGGCAATGAGCTAAATCTTTCAAAGACAGAATATCTTATGCTCAAATTCTTCATGGAGAACCTAGATAAAGTCATGAGCAGACAGTATATTATTGACGCAATCTGGGGAAAGAATCACTTTATTGATGAAAACACAGTTGATGTCTATGTCGGCTATCTTCGCTCAAAGATCGGACAAGCAGATGAGAAAGAGTACATAAAGACTATGCGCGGCGCCGGATATATGATGGTCAGCATACAGTCCTAATCATCAGACAGAAAAACATCAAAATGAAAAAAAAAGAATCGGTTGTATTCAAGCTATCACTAAGATTCTCTGCAATTCTCACATTCGCAGTAATCGCAATAATATTTGTCCTTTTCATGCTGCTGCGGTACACCGGAAAGCAGCAGGAATACAGAGGGTTTGAGAGAAACTCTGACATGATTTTACATGCCTTGCGCTCCGGCAATACAGAGTTCTTGGACCGGCGTCTTGCAGAAACACCTTTCTTTGTCTCATACATAATATACGATGATATAACAGGCGAGATTTTCCGGCAAAAGAATGACAGGATGGGCATACTTCCAAAGACGGGTGGGAAACCTGTCCACCGCTCAAGCGCAAGGCCGGGCACAAATGAGCAGATAAATATTCTTTACATGACAACACAGTGCCCCATGCCAGACGGAAGGTTGTTCATACTTCAGGTCGCACAGAACACAAACAACGATGCGGGAAACCGTTTTATCCAGAAGATTCTCCTGTGGATTGCGGAGGCCACAGTTCCAATCCTTGTCATCTCGTTTTTCCTTTCTCTTTTTATAACAGGGCGGACAATACAGCCGGTCGTAAAAATCACAGATGCGGCAACGAAGATAAGCTCCACAAATCTTGACCAGCGTCTTCCGGAAACAGGAAGTAAAGATGAGCTTGACAATCTTGCCCGCACGTTCAACAGCCTTTTCGCACGGCTAAAGACAGACTTTGACCGCGAGCGCAGCTTTACAAGCAATGTGAGCCACGAGCTTAAAACACCTGTCGCTGTGATTCTCGGGCAGACAAATCTTCTGCGCCGATGGGGGAAAAACGAGCCGCAGCAGCTTGAGAAAAGCCTCTCTATAATTCTGCAGGAAACACGGTCAATGGAGTCGATAATCACAAATCTGCTGCAGCTAAGCAGGCTTGAAAGCGGAAAGATTACGCCAAAGAAAGAAAGCGTGGACATGATAAAGATGTTTGCCAGGCTAAAAGATGAATTTGAATCCATGAAGGGCGGATGTAAAATCATTTTCGAAAAGAATCAGATTGAGCCTATAGAAACAGACAGCGAGCTTCTTCACCAGGTCTTTATCGCCGCCATATCAAACAGCTGCAAATTCGCAGGTGAAAATCCTGAAGTCACACTCAGCTGCTCACAGGATAACGGCATTGTATCAATAAAAATACAAGACAACGGACCTGGCTTTCAGAGGGACGTGCTTCCTCATGTATTTGAAAGATTCTACCGCGGGGACGAGAGCCATAACCGCTCGGCAGGCGGAAGCGGGCTTGGACTTAGCATCGCAAAAGCCATAATGGACAGCTTGAACGGAACAATCAAAGCACAGAACGCAAAGTCTGGAGGCGCGCTAATCGCCATTTGTCTGCCTTGCAAGCCAGGAGAAGAGGCTTAGGCTGCCGTCATAAACCTCATCGTTAAAGACATAGATCCACGAATCATGCCCGTCATATTCGTAAGGGCCGCTCTTGTCGTTGTTAAGGAAGCTTCCAGATGTATCCAGCACCTTTTCAAAATAAGTATGATGAAGATTCCTCGCTCCTGCCTCCTCAAGCCGCTTTACAGTAGGAAAAGTATTTTTCTCAGGATCAATAGTTGTGTCGCTCTTTGAGACGACAAACCACAGCGGTCTGTCTGCAAGTTTTTTTATACTGCTTGAGCTTATGCGCGCGTCGGGGAAAGCCTCGCACACGGGAAAAGCCGCCGCGAAGAAATCAGGATATTGAATCATCATATTCAAAGTCATAAAGCCGCCTGCAGAGCAACCTCCAACATAGATCCTTGATGTGTCAATATCGGGATTTTCCATAACAGTCTTATCAATCAAAGCTTTTACAGCCTGCGTATAATAAGATACAGGCTCCGCCTCCACTTCGTCCGAAGAGTCAGGGAAAGAGAATGACTTGGAGAGAAAACCTGAAATGGAATCCTTGAGCTTGCGGACAGGGCTTCTTATATCCGCGACAACCCATAGCCTGTTGCCAAAAGGGTCGAGCTCCGTGATTTCCATCCATCCAGTAGGACACTGGGGAATAAGAATTGCC
>CAZURC010000015.1:6964-8885 GCA_964623405.1 uncultured Treponema sp. | reverse complement strand
ACAATTCTATATGAATAAAGCTCATCCGCCTTAACCATATTCAAGACAGCAGAATGTGTAAAAGGGCTTGAGTACTCGTCGTCAGGCGAGACCTCAAGCCTAAGCGTTATGTAGCGGCTCGTTTTAGAGACAGCGGGAAGTCCCTGAGAGTCAGAGATGTAAGCCTGCTTTACAGTTCTTATTGAACGTACTATCCCATATCCCTCTCCAGAAAGCCTAGAAGTCAGCACAGCGGAAACCTCAAAATCATCTTTCTGGACTTCGCTCTCAAGAACTTCCTTGCCTATATTCACGACAATCTTGTCCGCACAGCCGCCAAAATCATAAGGAGTTATATAAAGCACATACTCACCATCAGCGGGCACAGCAGATTTCTCAAGCGTAAGCGCAAGAATCGGGGAGCAACAGCCTAAAAACAAGGAAGCAAGGAAAAAACTCATTATTGAATGTTTCTTCATAAGAATTAGTTTACACAAATTCCCGTGTTTTATGAAATGGAATAAAAAAGATTTTAATGATTCTTTTAAGATTGCATTTGACAATTTCTTGCCGCAGGTTAAAATTTATTCAAGGAACTATTATGAAAAGTCTGTCATTAGTAAAAAGTATTCTCATTATCACATTGCTTGCACTGATTGCAAGCTGCTCTAGCCAAAAGAAAAGCGCAGAGCAGGAAGGAAAAGTCCTCAACATCGCTTGCTGGAACAATGAGTTCAAGGAGCGTCTTGATAAGTATTTTGTGTCAAAGGGACTTCTCCCCGAGGGCGTGCGCATAAACTGGATCCAGGTCGCAAACGAGAACAATATGTACCAGAACATGGTCGATGAGCTTCTCGTCCGCCAAAAAGATCTTCCGGCAGATGAAAAGCTCGACTTGTTCCTAGTGGAAGCCGACTATGCGCTCAAGTATGTGAACACGCCATACACACTGGACGTGCGCAATGCGATAGGCCTTACAGACAATGACCTCAAGAATCAGTATGCGTACACAAAGGACATAATGACAGATCAGCACGGAATCCTAAAAGGGGTCTCATGGCAGGCGTGCCCGGGAGGATTTATCTACAGGCGCTCTATCGCAAAAGACGTGCTGGGAACAGATGCTCCAGAAACAGTGGAAAACGCAATGGCCACTTGGGAGCTTTTTGATGCGACAGCAAGAAAAGCGAAAGAAAAAGGCTATTTCATGCTCAGCGGATATGACGATGCATTCCGTGTGTTCAGCGCAAATGTCTCTTTTCCCCTTGTGCAGGACGGAAGAATCGTAATCGGAAAGCCAATCCTTGACTGGATAAGACAGACAAAGAAATATACGGATAACGGCTACAACAACAGGGCAAATCTCTGGTCCGAGGAAAGCAAGAAAGGCGCGGGACCTGAGGGAAAAGTATTCGGATACTTTGCGCCCGCATGGTTCATGGACTACACTCTTGTAAACGCATCATTGCAGTTTCCAAACGGGCCAAAAGAAAACGGCAATGGAACTTACGGAGACTGGGCTATATGCAGAGGACCGCAGGGATTCTTCTGGGGCGGAACATGGATTTGCGCAGTAACAGGGACAGACAACAAAAAGCTTATCCATGACATAATGTACACGCTCACCTGCAAGAAAGACACAATGGAATCGATTGCGGAAGAATCCGGAGACTTCACAAACAACATAGAGGCAATGGAAGATCTTGCGAAGAGCGATTACAAGAATTCTTTTCTTGGCGGACAGAACCACATACGGCCTTATCTTGAGAATGCTCTGGCAATAAGGATGGACTCAGCAAGCCCTTATGATCAGGGAATATATGAAAAGCTGCAGCAGTGCTTTGCGCCTTACTTTGAAGGCTATATGACAGAAAAGCAGGCATGGGACTATTTCTACAGGGAAATAGAAGCTCTTTACCCGCAGCTTTCACATTAAAAAAGG
>CAZURC010000015.1:0-6864 GCA_964623405.1 uncultured Treponema sp. | reverse complement strand
CTATTTCTACAGGGAAATAGAAGCTCTTTACCCGCAGCTTTCACATTAAAAAAGGCCGCCGTACGGCGGCCTTTTTTACAGCATCTATCAGCTAAGCCCGCTACAGGTTAGAAGGAAGCGTTATTCCAAGCGCTTTCTCCGTGGCCTCGTTCTTTGAGAAATCGCACTTCTCCAGATACTGTATCGGCATATCCGCCGGATTTGCGCCGTTCTTTAAAATCTCCACGGCCATAGCGGCAGTCTGCTTTCCAAGCTCATAATAGTTCACGCCGTAAGTGCAAAGTCCGCCAGACTGCACCATTCCATCCTCGCCGACAATCGTAGGAATCTTGTTCTGGTTTGCAACCATGGCCACAGTCGCCATGCCAGCCGCAAGCATATTATCCGTAGGGATATAGATTGCATCTACTTTTCCGACAAGGCTCTGGGTAACCTGCTGAATCTCATTTGAGTTGGAGACAGAGCCTTCAATATATGCAAGCCCCTCTGCCTCGCAAGCCTTCTTTGCAAGGTCAATCTGGAACAGAGAGTTCTGCTCGCTTGAACAGAACATAAGACCTACCGTCTTAGCGCCAGGTAACACAGACTTCAGCAGCTTAATCTGCTGTGCGACAGGTGTAAGATCCGATGTTCCGGAGACATTCGTTCCAGGCCTTGAGTTAGACTCCACAAGCTTTGCAGACTGAGGGTCTGTTACAGAAGAAACAAGGATAGGAATATCCTTTGTAAGGTTTGCCACAGCCTGCGCGGCAGGTGTCGCTATAGCAAAAATCAGGTCATCCTTGTCGTTCACCAGCTTGTTTGCGATTGTAACACAGTTGCCCTGATCGCCTTGCGCATTATGAATATCAAGGGAAATGTTCTGCCCATCGATATAACCGGCCTCCTTAAGACCGTCAATAAAGCCCTCGCGGTTCTTATCAAGAGCCGGATGCTCGACCAGCTGGATAATACCGATCTTAATCACCTTGTTCTCAGAGTTCTTCTTTGAACAGCCAGAAAGCGCAAGCCCTGCAACAGCAATTGCAGTCATAACAGCAGCAATTTTTTTCATAGTTTGATTCTCCTCACCAAAACCAAAAGTCACTTTTTAAGTGCATAGAATCTATTATAAGACCGGATTAACACATCGTCAAACTATCACAGGAAGAACCTTGCCGTTTGTAAGCTCAGACACGGACTTGGCAAAGGCCGCGCTGTCAGCAGAAGGTATTTTTCCGGTTATCGTCACAAGCTCAGCAAAGCTCTCCATAAGCTCACTGGCTTCTCTCTCATCAATAAGCCTTCGCACAGCCTGGTAAGACTGGTAGTCACAGGACAGCTTGAAGGATGACTTATCAACAAGCTCCTCGAACACACTAGCCTCGACAACGTCTTTTGCGGCCTGAGAGTAGGCGCGGACAAGACCGCCTGTTCCAAGCAAAGTTCCTCCAAACCATCTTGTGACAGTAACGAGAATATTGGTGCAGCCCTTCCCTTTCAGCACGTCCAGCATAGGTCTTCCGGCAGTTCCGCCTGGCTCGCCGTCATCGCTCATACCCATTATCTCAGCGTTCTTTCCGATTATAAACGCATGGCAGACATGAGTAGCATCAGCATATTTTTGCTTCTGAGCCTTGATAAGATCCCGCGCCATTGACTGCCCGTCCACGCGGAAGCTCTCGGCAAGAAAACGAGAGCCTTTTACGGCAATCTCAGCAGAGGAAGTCTCCAGAAGAATCAGCACTTGCCGCCATCCTGAATCACAATCTCAATCTTAGGCTGCATGAGACTGTCATAGAACACAGGTACGGCTAGGCACATAAGAGAAAACGCCCTGTATATATTGATAAAATACAGAAAGTCAAACATAAATGTCAGCACCTGGGCAAGCGTCCCCTGCTCACTAGAGGAAAGAGTCATCGTAACTGCAAAATACACAACGGCGAGAATCAAATTGCGCCCGCCGGCAGAAAAGACAAAGCCTACAAAACGAAAGAAGTTCTTATAGAAGAGGGACGCGCTTAGAAAAGCCGACCTAAAGACACTCTTCTCATGGTTGTCCGAGCGTATATAGACAATAAAAACCTGCGGAAGAACAACAAGAACCATAAGGACCACAGACAACGCGGCGGAAACATAAAGCAGCGCGTTATCACCAAGCACTTTTTGGAAATGGTCAATAAGAGACGGGAAAAAAGTCCTTGCAGAATAGAACAAGGCCGCAAGGAAAGCGACGCAAAGACAAGCCAGCGCAGTGCAAAGCAAGGCGGCAGGATAAAAGAACTTGAATTTTCTGAATCCGTGGAACAAGAAACCAAGCGTCACGAACTCACTTCTCTCCATGCGCAGCAACATAAAAGCAAAGCCGGACAGGAGCAGGAACCATATAAAGATTCCAGCAGCCATGAGCGCGCAGCAGGCAGCCGCCAGGACAATCGAGCTGCCGTCGCCATGGCTAAGAACGAGCGCGCAAGCAATAACAAAGCCTGAGCAAATAGACTCAAGAAGAACCATCACAAAAAGGGAGAAAAAAACTTTGTTAAGGTTCCTGGAAGCGACTTGCGCGAGTTTTGCCAAAAGCTCCTTGTTCTTCACTTGAATACTCCAAATTCCTAATGTCCCTCAGATTGTTCCGCATCAGCTGAACAGCTCCATCTGGGCGCCGTCAACTTTAACCGATTCAACCTCTTTTGTACATAAGCGCACGCCCAATGTCTTGAGGCCTTTCTCCTCGTAGTCCTGCGCCTTGAATTTCTCCTCAAGGACTTTTACGCGGGGCTTTTTCTCGTATCTCAAAGTGAACGTGAATTTCTCCCTTGTGTCAACATGGAGCACCTCCATTCCGTCAGGCGCGATAAAATAGTCTCTGTTCATAATCCAGCTTGGAATTCTTGTCCGCTTAATAAAGCAGAACTTAGTCTTAGGATCACGGAAAATAACAGTGAACAGGACTTTGCTTATCACCTCTTTTTCCGCAATGCCGCAGAACCACATTCCCTTGTCAACAAACATTTTCTGAGGAACATCGCAAACTGTATACATTCCGTTCCGGCGCATTACCAGAATCCTGTCATAAGGAGACACTTTCTTAATCTCCTGCCCGCCAGAGACATTTATTCCAAGGTAGCCTTTCTCATCGTAGCGCAGGCTCTGGTCAGACTTGGCGACAGCCTTCACGTCAACAGCGGAGAAACTTGTTACGGTCGTCTTGCGTCTAAGAAGGTCAGGAGAAAGCTTCTTGAATTTCTCAAGCATACCGCCCAGATAGTCAATTGCGCATCCGACAAGATTCTTAAGCTGACTGGCAATCTCCTTTAAGCGCGCGTTGATAGCTTTCACTTCCTCCCTGTTCTTGTTTATATCGTAAAGTGAAATACGGCGGATAGGAATCTGCAGCAGATGCTCAACATCCTCGTCTGTAATATCACGGACAAGCTCGCTCTTGAACGGAACAAACCCCTTGTAAACAGCCTTTACAACATCTTCCTGCGTCTTCTTTGTCTCTATGGACTTGTAAATGCGCTCCTCTATAAAGATACGCTCAAGAGTCCGTACATGGAGTTTTTCCATAAGAGTGCCGCGCTCATACTCAAGCTCGTCCTTTATTATTCCTGTGAGTTTTTCCGCATAGAACTTAATGATTTCTGTCGCGGTCATAGCTACAGGCATGTTGTCCTTTATCACAAGCATTGAGCAGGCGATAGTCTTCTCACAGTCAGTATAGGCGTAAAGAGAATCGATGACATCCTTTGTATACACACCGCGCGGAAGCCTTATCTCAATGCAGCAGTGATCTGTAGTGAAGTTGTCAACAGAGCTTATCTTGATTTTTCCAGCCTTGTAAGCATTGTCAATTGACTGGAGAAGGTCCTTGGCGTTTGTGTCCACAGGAAGCTCTGTAATCACAATCTTCTTGTCATCGCTAGTGTCAAACTTAGCGCGGGTGACAACCTTGCCGTTGCCGTCATTATAAGCAGACACGTCAATAAGTCCGCCAGTCGGCGCATCAGGATAAATCTTGAACTTCTCTCCCTTGAGGCACTTTATCTCAGCATCAAGGACTTCCTTGAGATTGTAGGGAAGAATCTTTGTGCTCATGCCTACCGCGATACCCTCTGCTCCCATTATGAGAGCAAGAGGAATCTTTGCACGGTACACCTCAGGCTCCTCATCGCGCCCGTCATAGTTTGGAACATAGTGGGTGATATGCGGATTTGTAACAAGGAATTCCTTTGCAAGAGGATGCACGCGGCACTCAATATAGCGTCCGGCAGAAGGACCGTCGCCAGTGAATTTGTTGCCGAAGTTCCCCTGCTTTTCTATAAAGATTTCCTTGTTAGCAAGGTTCACAAGCGCCCCGTAAATGGAGGCATCGCCATGCGGATGATACTTCATTGTGCGGCCTACAACAAAGCTCACCTTCTGGAAATATCCGTCGTCAACCTCAAAGAGAGTATGCATAATACGCCGCTGCACAGGCTTTAATCCGTCCTCAAGATCAGGAATCGCCCTGTCACGGATTACATAGGAAGCATACTCAATAAAGTTCTTGTCAAAAATATTTTTTACAAATGCCATAAAGTCTCCAAATTATATCCTCAAATTCCATCCGTGCTTATCCCTTGCATCTGTTTTTATCTGTTTTGAATATACTACACATCAATCTCTGCGTTGCTCAGGAGATGCTGCTCTATGAACGTGCGCCGCTCAGGCGTGTTCTTTCCCATATAGAAAGCCAGCAGCTGGGGAATAATCTTGAGCTGGCTTACCTCGACAGGAGTAAGATGCATTGTTGACGGATCAATGAACTGCTTGAACTCGCTTGGATTGATTTCACCAAGCCCCTTGAAGCGGCTGGTTTCAGAGCCTTTGCCCAGCTTTTTCTGAGCCTTGTCCCTCTCTTCCTCGCTGTAGCAGTAGATGTTCTCTTTCTTTGTGCGCACACGGAAAAGAGGAGTCTCCAGAATCCACACCCTTCCGCTCGTTACAAGCTCCTCAAAATAGCCCAGGAAGAATGTAAGCACAAGGTTTCTGATATGGAAACCGTCATTATCGGCATCAGTTGCAATCACAATCTTTGAGTAGCGAAGATCCTCCACAGAATTCTCTATTCCAAGCGCCCTCATAAGCTGGAACAGCTCATCATTCTTATAAATATCTGTCTGTTTCTTGCCGTACATATTCTCAGGCTTTCCTCTAAGAGAGAAAATCGCCTGGAAATTCGCATCGCGGCTATGAGTCATGACGCCAGAAGCGGAATTTCCTTCCGTTATGAAAATCATTGAATTCTCGCCCTTAGCGCCGTCATCAACATGGAACCGGCAGTCGTCAAGCTTAGGAATACGAATGCTGACCTTCTTTGCGGCCTCCTTCGCCTCTTTCTTTACCGCGCTAAGCTCAGTACGCAGCTTCTCATTCGCCTCAATCTTCTTCTGGAGCATATCCGCGGCCTTCGGGTTCTTGTGGAGCCAGTCGTCAAGCCCTGACTGGACCTCGCTTACAACCCATTGCCTTATGTCCGTGTTGCCGAGCTTGTTCTTAGTCTGGCTCTCAAAGACAGGATCCTTTACTTTTACAAGAACAGCCGCGGTAATGCCTTCGCGTATATCCTCAGACTTGTAGTTCTCCTGGAAAAACTCATTCACCCCTTTTATAAATCCTTCCTTAAAGGCTGTAAGATGAGTTCCGCCGTCGCTAGTGTACTGCCCGTTCACAAAAGAAAAATAGTTCTCGCCGTAGGCATTTGTATGTGTAAAGGCAAACTGAAGATGAGCGCCGGTGTAGGAGCCGATAGGATAGATTGTGTCCGCCTCAAGCTCCTTCTGCAGCAGGTCAAGCAGGCCGTTCTGGCTTGCGAAAGGCTGTCCGTTAAGAGTAAGAGTAAGCCCTGTGTTAAGATACGCATAGTTCCACAGGCGCTTCTCTACAAACTCCATGTTGAACGAGTATTTGCCGAAAATCTCTTCGTCAGGGACAAACTCAAAATAAGTGCCGTTGCGGGAAGGCTTTGAGAGCTTTACAGTATTATGCTCAGTCTTGAGCTTGCCGCGCTCAAAGATTGCCTCTGTCGCATAGCCGTCGCGGATTGCAATCACCTTGAAGTAAGACGACAGCGCGTTCACTGCCTTTGTTCCGACACCGTTCATGCCGACAGAGAACTGGAATACATCGTCGTTGTACTTAGCTCCGGTGTTTATCTCGCTTACGCACTCGACAACCTTCCCCAGCGGGATTCCGCGTCCGTAGTCACGGACTTTCACACGGTTGTCCTGAATCTGTATGTCTATCCTTTTTCCAAAGCCGACAATGAACTCATCTATGGCGTTGTCAATAATTTCTTTCAGGAGAACATAGATACCGTCGTTCTGGTTTGAGCCGTCGCCAAGCCGCCCGATATACATTCCGGAGCGCAGACGTATATGCTCCAGCGCATCCAGATGCTTTATCTGAGAGTCGTCATAGGAGGCAAGCTTCTTGCCGTCGCTCTTTAGGGACGGATCTATTGACTTCGCCGCCGCAAGATTCTTAGCCGCCTGCTCAGCCGTTGTTCCGCGCTTGGCGGGAGCCTTTTCCTCACTTTTCTTAGGTGCCGCCTTAGTCTTGGCGTTGTCCCAGGCGCGGAAGGTTCCGTTCTCATCTATTCCTGCGACAGGCTTCTTAGCCTTAGGCTTTGCAGCGGCCGCCTTTGCCGCGGAAGCCGAAGATGTCTTTGATTTTAACGATGATTTAGATGCTGTCTTAGAAGCAGGCTTTTCTGGTTTCTTCGCAGCAGAAGGCTTTGCCGCAGTCTTTTTGGCAGAAGACACTGCGGCCTTTGTTGATTTTGATTCTCCACCCATGGTTATATTATAACGAGATTTTAGCAAATCCACAAGCGAGGCA
>CAZURC010000014.1:13529-26314 GCA_964623405.1 uncultured Treponema sp. | reverse complement strand
GATGCGAAGCATCAATTCACCAAAAGTCACTACTTTTGCCATTTTGTGTCTCCTAAAATATTTTTTACGGCTAATGCCGCAATGTTTTATTATGAAGATGTTATCATAAAAATCGATGGCTATCAATCAAAAGAATCTGCAGCACGGCCGCGTTTCTGAGCCGATTGTGATGTAATTTCTAAATTCTGAATTTATAGACGTTAAATTCTAAATTTATAGACGTTAAATTCTAAATTTATAGACGTTAAATTCTAAATTTATAGACGCTAAATTCTAAATTTATAGACGCTAAATTCCGAATTTATAGACGCTAAATTTTAAATTTAAGGCGTGCCATGGTAAATCAAAAAAATAAGCAGTCAGCAATCAGTGATATTTTTACTTTCCGACCTGGTATTGAACAAACAAAGGAATTTCCCATTCCCACTTCCACGAGCCTTTATCATACTCCTTGCGAAGAATATCCGCACCGGCAGACACTGTATACTTTCCGGCAGTAATCCAAGCGCGCGGATAAAACTCGAATGTTTGCCGGCCTGCATCATCATCCTGCGTATTTATTGCGGCATAATAGAAAAACCGCGGCTTAAAGTAAACAGTCTTTTCATAAACAGGAATCAGGAGCTGTGTTCCAGTGTAGAATGGCACAATATCTCCGGAAATTGAGTGTCCGGCCTCTCCTTCTGTAATCAATTGAACAGAGCCAAAATAGCTCCGCAAATTCCAGGAAACAAACTGAGATTTTTTCATGTCGGAGTCAGTATAATTTGAGACATGCTTATAGGCAGAGCTTGAGACAAAAGGCGCAACGTTACGTGAATATGTCAGGGCAAGAGAAAGCCTGGAAATAAACCCGCTGAGCTTTGGCGTATAATAAAGAGAGACCGCCTCCGAGTAATCATAGTCGGCCTTATCAGTAATGTCATCTTTTGATGAGTAGTCAACTCCTGTCCTTGTGTAAAGAAAATTTGCGCCAAGCTTTACTGGAATATTCCTATTCAGCCTTGAAAAATCATAGCTCATTGAGCTTCCAAGCCCGAAATAGTCTGCAATTCTTACATCGCTCTCTGTCACAGGAACGGCGGCTCCTAGCGTTAGGCCTTTATATTCAAATTTTGCTCCAATTCCTGTCTTTCCCCAGCGGCTTGAGCCCGTGTAATGATCCGCAAGAGAAAAATAATTTCCCGGAAGATAGTATGAATAGAACTTTCCAAGAGAAAGCTCAAGGATATTCGTCGCAAAAGGTCTATAGCGGATATAGGCGCGCTTTATATCCATTCTCTGCTTAATGCTGTCAGACGAATATGCCGAAGGCTTTATCCAGTACCGGATTTTTCCAGCGGCAGTAATTCTGTCATTGGAAAGCGCAAAATCTCCCTGCACATAAGTTCCTCCGAATTCCCGTTTGGTCTTACCACTCTCCGTGATTTGCTCAACCGGTGTAAGAGAGACTGTTATAAGCGACTTTGTGTCAAAGCTGACGGCTGATAAGCTTGCAGAAGAAACAGCAAGGCAAAGCGCTGCCATTCCAAACTGTTTTTTTAGGCTAAAACTACTTTTTTTCATCTTTCTCCTCTTTTATCCTTAGATTATTTTTTATAAGCTGCGCAATTTCTCCAAACCGCGCGTTTATTTTCTCGTAGTTTTCTCTTTTATGCGGAAAATTGCAGTTGATACAAGATTTTATTCCATTCTTCTTTATCTCAAAGTTTCCTCCGCAATCCTCTCCCAACGCATAGAGCGGGCAGTAGCAGAACAGGCAATTAAAGTTCTCGCGCTCAACTCCTGCATGGCATGGAAATTTCTCGCATTCTGTGTTCTGAAAGAATTTATAGTTCTCGCTTTTTACAGGACTTTTGGGCGGTTTCTTTGTTTCTTCTTCTAAGTCCAATGGCTTAAAAGTCCTCGGGCTGTATCTTTCACATTCCTTTATAAAATGCTCCGCAAACTTCAGGTTAGACCTATAGTAAAGATGAGCAAATCCCCACCACTTGCCTGCTGATATATGCGCACAGTCCCAGCTTTTTTCTGTAACAGGCTTTCGCGCAAGCGCATCGGTCCCGTTGTCTGTGCTGTCAAAATAATGGAACTCATGCCCGCGTATTTCCTTTCCATCAAGCCAAATATCCTTTTTTTCCCTGAGCGCCATATAGCCAAAGCGCACAAGTTTTCCTGTATAAAAGCATCTTCCTGGAATTACGCCCGCCATTTTGTGAAGTCTGCCGTCCTGAGTCTGCAGCGTGTCATGCAGATAAATAAATCCCCCGCATTCGGCAATTGAAGGAATACCGCTTTCCAGCGCGGCTTTTACAGAAGCTCTCATGCTTTTGTTTTCTTCAAGCTGATCTGCGAAAAGCTCCGGGTAGCCACCCCCCAAGACAATTCCGCTTATATTTTCCGGAAGCTCCTTGTCGTGAACAGGAGAGAATTCGACAATCTGCGCGCCAAGCTCTTTTAGAATCCTCAAGTTGTCCTCATAGTAAAAGCAAAAAGCCTCATCACGGGCAAGAGCAACACGCGGCTTTGGAGAATCAAGTCTTTTTGCGTTAAAAGATTTGAATGTCAGGGCGCTAAGCTCCGGAGCTGACTGCGCAAGACACATTATCTCATCCAAGTCCACGGTTCTTACAAGCTGGCTGGCGGCTTTCTCTATTTTTTTAATCAAGTCCGAAATCTCATCTGGCAGAATCAATCCAAGATAGCGGCTTTTTATTTCAAGTTTTTTCTGAGGCGGGAAATACCCTAGCATCTTAACAGCAAATCTCTCTTCAATTTCCTGTTTTACAGCAGAATAAACAGTAAGGCCGGTATTATTCAGTATTATTCCTTTTATTAAATGCGCGCTATCCATAGATAAAAAACCTGCAATCTCCGCCAAAACAGAGCGCGCCATTCCTTTTGCGTCAACAACCAGGATAATCGGTGCGAAAAGCGATTTTGCAAGACTGTAGGTTGAGCCTTTTTCACTCGCTGAGCTTATTCCATCATAAAGCCCCATCACTCCTTCTATGAGACTGATTTCCGCGTCATTCTGCTCAGCAAAAACACTTCTAATTACAGAAGTATCATCTCCGCAAAAGTATTCATCAAGATTTTTTGACGGAACTCCAAGAACATGCCGGTGGAACATGGGGTCTATAAAGTCAGGACCGCACTTAAAAGAGCGCACTCTTTTGCCTTTTGCCAAGAATGCTTTTATTAGCGAAAGTGTTATAAGAGTTTTTCCGCTGCCGCTCTTTGGCGCGCTTATGACAATCCGTGGCAAGCTCATCTTTCTTCCTTTAAGAACCCGTCTATCTCAAAATCAAAGCTGAATATAATCACCGGATTGCCTGCCTTAAGCATTGTATGTTTTCCTATCATTTCCGCCTTGCTGACACCAAGCTGCACAATCTCCAGATTCCTTACAGGGATTTCTTTTACCAGCTCCTGAGCCTGGCATATAGTCTCCAGGCTGACGGCGTTTATGACAATTCTCATTGAAGGATTCTTTTTATAGAGTGAGTGCAAAATATCTTTTAACGCTCCGTCGCTCCCGCCGATAAAAGCATGAGTAGGTGCTGGAAGCTCTGCAAATCCGTCTGGAGCGAGAGCATGAATTACCTTTATGTTGGAGCAATTGAATTTTGCCGCGTTTTTCTTTGCAAGAGAAACAGCCTCCTCGTTGCAGTCAAAGGCAAAGACG
This sequence comes from uncultured Treponema sp., assembly GCA_964623405.1. Classification (GTDB taxonomy): domain Bacteria; phylum Spirochaetota; class Spirochaetia; order Treponematales; family Treponemataceae; genus Treponema_D. The sequence goes on along the minus strand of CAZURC010000014.1, from coordinate 22,629 downwards.
GAAATCTCTTTAGAAAGCCTGCCGGATTCTACAGAGACCGAGCCTGTCCCACACCCAATGTCAAACAAGACAGATTTTTTTTCCAGACGCAGCTTGCTAATTGATACAGTCCTGACTTCTTCCTTTGTCATAGGAACTTTTCCACGGATAAAATCACCATCAGGTATTCCTGAGGTTAAGCACAGTGCATAATTCATTTCTGGCAGACCTCCGATTTTATAATCATCAATGAGCAAAGCCCTTCGTTTTCTATACTCAGGCAATCTTCTGCTGCAAGCCTTAAGATTTGCTCGTCACTATAGGATAGGTTGAATCCCGCAAAAACTATAAACTGGTTTTCTTCGTAATTTTCTAGAATCAGCTTTCCAATGCTTTGCAAATCCCTTGCTCTGGAAGTAAGACAGAAGATTTTTTTGTTTTCAGAGAGACTTGCCCTTAACACCGGCAGCCATTCGTCAACAGGCCTCCCATGCAGGCTCAAGATTTTTGCATCCTGCCATGACAGGAATAGCTTAGAAGAAAGATATTGAATAGAAGAAATCCCAGGCACAAGCTCAACCGTTGCATCATTTATTGTCTCAAGCTCTCTGCAAAGATTATCCGCCCCGCTATAAAAACCGCTGTCACCAGAGAACAGAGCTGCAATTTCTGTTGTGCCCGTATTGTCCGCCTTTATTTTCTCAATTTCTGAAACAATATCTTTCGCACGGTAAAGAGGCATTTTTTTTGCGGCGGGATTTAGTCTCGCCGCCATTTCAATCAGACGGGGAGCGCCAAACAGATACTTTGCCCCCTCAATCTTTCCTAATGCATACACAGTAAGCTGCTCCTTATCTCCAGGCCCTGCCCCAATTACAGAAATACTTAAACTAGCTTTGTCTATTATTTTTAGATTCAACATTTGATTCATTCTCTCATAAAGCCGGCTGTAACTGTTTACTTCAAATGCCGTACTATTATGGGAATCATTTGCCGTCTCTGTTAAAACAGGCTTTTTTATGACAAAGCACGGAATTCCAATCTCTTTTGCGGCCTGGATTTTTTCATCTTCGCCGCCATTTCTCCCGCTTTCTTTTGTAACAAGAACAGAAATCCCGTAATCCGACATCTGCACTTTGTTCATCTCTTTTGAGAACGGTCCCTGCATTGCTATAATCTGAAACCCTTCAAGTCCCTCTCTTGCGCAAATATCCATGCTTTCCGCATTTGGAAGGACACGGACAACAAGACGCTCCCTTATCCCCTGCACTTTGCAGAAAACATCGATATTCTTGCTGCCTGTGGAAAGAAAAATCTTTCCAGGGACATTTTTAAGAGCTTTTGCACATTCCTCCGCAGTGTCAAAAAAGCAAATACCTTCTTTCTCATTCAATCCCTCAACTTCTCTCTCAAACCTGAAAAAAGGAATTCCTGTTTTGGCAACACACATTTGGATATTTTTTGTAATCTCCTCAGCATAGGGATGTGTCGCATCAATTACAGCAGCATACTGCCCGGAAGAAACAAGCTCATCAATCTCCTTATAGCCAAGCCGTCCTGCCTTTATGCCAATAAACTGAGATTTTTCAATAAGCTGCTCGCCATAAGCTGTAGCCACACAGACATCACAGCTAATTTTGCATTGCGCCAAGTGCTCAGCAATTTCTCTTCCTTCTGTCGTTCCGCCAAAAATAAGTATTTTCTTCAAATCTTGTATCCCCTCCTTGTCACAAGCCTTTTTCCAAAAGCAGTTTCTATCGTTTGCGTCTGTGAGTTTCCAATAAAAACTGTTGTAAACATATCCACCTCGCATCTCTTAAGCTCACCCAATGTGCAGAACGATACTTTTGTGCCGTCCCTTCCTATATTCTGAACATAGCCGCATTGTGTCTGTTCAGAGGCTCCCTCATCTATCATTATCTCGCACGCTTTCTTTAAATAGTCATTTCTCTTATGGCTTGAGGGATTATAGATTGAAACAGCGAAATCTCCCTGCACCGCCGCCCTTAGCCGCCGTTCTATTACACTCCACGGTGTCATAAGATCACTTAAGCTTATCACGCAATAGTCATTGCTCAATGGAGCGCCTAGAAGAGCTGCCCCGCTGTTTGCCGCTGTAATGCCAGGAATCACGCAAAGCTCAATATCCTTGTAACGCTCATTCTGTGCTTGCAAGAAAAACATAGGTGAAGCCATACCGTAAACTCCGGAGTCTCCGCTACAAACAAGACACACATCCTTTCCAGACAACGCAAGCTCCAGACAAAGAGCGCATCTGTCAAGCTCCTGCCGCATAGGAGTTGACCTAAATTCTTTGTCCGGAAAGCTTTTTCTAATCAAATCTACATAGACTGTGTAGCCTACAATGACATCGGCGCTTTTCAAGGCATTTTCCGCTTGATGTGTCATCATCTCAAAAACTCCAGGGCCAATTCCAACAATACTGACTTTTCTCATCTTTCACTCCAGGCAATTTTTGTATTCCATGTCTTGATTTCAGGCGGCTTTCTTGCGCAAGCCATTGTAATTCCGTCCTCCGCAATTTTCTTTACCTCAAGAGCAGCTCGTCCTCCAGCCGCAAGAACCGCTGCCCTCTCGCATACATTGGAAGCGCCTGTCTTCTCCCGCACAAATTCAGACTCTGAGAACACGCCTTGCTCAAGCTCCGCTTTTTCAAGCTCCTCCGCCGAATAAACGCGGAACGGAACACGGTAAAACTGAGATAGCTCCATCAGACCTCTCTCATCTTTTTTTATATCGATAGAAGAGATTGAAGCAATATCTTGAATCTGCTCTTCTGTCAGATGACTTTCGATAAACTGTCTTATCTGCTCAAAAGACTTCCCGCGGCGGCAGCCAATCCCTAAGCACAGCGTTTTTGCGGCAAGCGTCAGGAGATTTCCCCTGGCCGTTGATTTTCCGTCTGATAAAATAAGAATGTTCGCATCAGCTGTCTCTTTAATCATTAAGTTTGCAGGGATATTCTTATCCAGCACGCTAATTGCAGGGTCAATAAAGACAGCAACTTTCTTGCCTTTAAGCAGCATTGAGGAAACTTTCTTTATTCCATCCCTGTTCACAATGCGCAAGCCGTTTTTTAATGCGAAAACATCGACAGAGAAAACATTTTCCTCGTCGGTAGCAGTTGTAATCACAGCCTGTGCTTTCAAGGCGGAGGCAATCTCTTCTGCAAGCGCATTTGCTCCGCCAATATGCCCCGACAAAACAGGAATTACAAAGCGCGCTTTCTCATCAATTACAATAACAGGACTGTCTGTAAGCTTGTCCTTTACAAAAGGAGCAATCAGCCGCACCGCAATTCCGCATGCGCCGATAAGAACAACAGGAAGCCTTTTTCTAAACGCATCTGAGACAAAATCGTCTAGGCTGGAGAAATCTTCTGAAGAAATCCATATATCATTGCGCATCAGACGCTTGATCTTTTCTTCAACTTCTTTTCCTTTTTTTGTAAACGAGCAGATTCCTCCAATCACTCATTGCCTCCGATTCCCGCCGTTGTCTTTGCTTGTCTAAAGCCTGTAGAGAAGTCCGCGGAATAAAGCCTTGACCTCTCATAGCTTGAATGAGAGACAGCATCTCCCACAAGGACAACTGCGGTCTTTGAGATTCCATTTCTTTTTGCGGTTTCTGGAAGCGTCTTTACTGTGCAGACAAATGCTCTTTCCTCCGGCCATGTCGCCTTATAGACAATGGCGGCCGGCGTGTCTTCTTTATATCCGCCTGCGATAAGCCTTTTAGAAAGCTCCTCAAGGAAAGCGCTGCTTAAGTAAATTGCCATAGACGCATTGTGGCGGGCAAAACTTTCTATGCTTTCTTTTTCTGGAACGGGAGTTTTGCCCGCCATTCTTGTAATAACCAGCGACTGTGAGACACCAGGAAGAGTGAATTCTATGCCAAGAGAGGCGGCCGCGCCAAAGCACGCGCTCACCCCCGGACAGCTCTTATGCTCAATTCCTGCCTTATCGAGCGCATCCATAAGCTCACGGACTGCGCCGTAAAGGCTCGGCTCCCCCGAATGAAGCCGGACTGTCATCTTGCCTTGAGCTTCTGTCTCCTTTATTACTTCAATAATCTCCTCAAAAGTCATTCTAGCACTGTCGTATAGCTTGCAGCCGTTCTTCGCATAGCTTAAAAGCTCAGGATTTATAAGAGAGCCGGCATAAATAATCACATCGGCTTTTTCTATAGTGTTTTTCCCACGGACTGTAATCAAATCCGCCGCGCCGCATCCTGCGCCAACAAAGTAAACCATATCTATTCTTCTCCTAATCCCATGCATTCCTCAAGCAAATCTAGCGCATTCTTGCTCTTGCAAAGAAGCCCGAACTCATTGCAGTAGACCATACAGCCAATCTCAATTTTTCCGCCGGCTCGTCGGCCAAGAAAAAACATTATTCTCTCCATAAGATAAGACATCGCATCCTCAAGCTTTCCACATTCCCTAAGAATCCTGCATGCTTCCTCCGTTGAGACACAGTCTAAAATCCGCCGCACCTCATCAATCCCGCAGCCGGCTTTTACAGATGCAGCCGCCATAAGCTCCATGCGGCAGTCCCCCTCATGCGAGTGCGTGTTCATAATGCCGCCAGAAAGCTTGACAAGTTTTCCTATATGGCCTGTCAAAAGCATTTTCTTGAACCCCGCCTCAGCCGCCATGTCAATTGTATCGCCTATAAAGTTTGAGCATTTTACGCTTCTATCCAAGTCAAAGCCGAATTCTTTTTTCATAAAGTCCAGTCCATAGTTGCCGGGAGAGACAGCCGCAACGGTAAAGCCCAGCGCTTTCTGCTGGTTCAGCTCGACTTTTATAGTATCCTTTAGCGCCTGCGCGCTCATCGGCTCCACAACACCGCTTGTGCCTAGAATTGAAATTCCGCCCTGTATTCCAAGCCTGGGATTAAAGGTCTTCGCGGCAAGCTCCTCTCCTTCTGGAACAGAGACTTGAACTCTCAAGCCCCCGTTGTAGCCGCAGACGCTGCACACCTCAAGAACTTCCTTTTCTATCATAGAGCGAGGGACATGGTTGATTGCAAAGCAGCCGGGCTTCTGGTCAAGACCGGGCTTTGTAACAAGCCCCACGCCTTTTCCACCGGTTATGCTGATATACGGTCTGCCGTCTTTATGCTCCGGCAGGAAACTTACCGTTGAAACCACGTGCGCTCCGCTTGTCACATCAGGGTCGTCACCTCCATCTTTTATCACAGCGCAGCTCACCTTCTTTTCTGAACGCGCAATATCAACAATCGCGGCATTAAAGACAAGGCCTTTTGGCGTCGTGATTGAGATTGTCTGCTTTATTTTCCCTGTAAGAAGCATATATGCGGCGGCTTTCGCTCCTGCCGCGGCGCAGCTCCCTGTCGTAAACCCAAATCTCATCTCTTAATCCCGTAAAGCAGCGCATTGCAGATTGCGGCCGCCACATTGCTCCCGCCCTTGCGCCCTTTGTTCACAATGAACGGCACATCGCTTTCAAGTATAAGCTCTTTCGCCGCCTCCACGTTTACAAACCCGACAGGAACACCGATTATAAAGTCCGGCCGGAATTTCTTTTCCTGCATCATCTTGTGCAGCTCAATCAAGGCAGTCGGCGCATTGCCGACAGCAAACAGCAAGGGCTTTCCAATTCTGGATGCCTTTTCCATGCTGACTGCCGCCCTTGTTATATTTCTCTGCCTGGCCTGCTCCGCAACATCATCATCCGCCATAAAGCAATGAGCTTGTCCGCCAAGCTGTGCAAGAATCCTCTTGTTAATTCCCGCTTTCGCCATGTTCGTGTCTGTAACAATATCCGCGCCGCTCTTAAGCAGAGCTCTCGCCGTCTGCGCGGCGTTAGCAGAAAAGCAGAGAGTCTCAGCATAGTCAAAATCGGCAGTTGTATGAATAACACGCATTGTAATATCCTTTTGCGCCTCATTCAGCGTTATTCCTCTTTTCTCTAGCTCCATCGAAATTATCTCAAAGCTTCGTCTCTCTATTTCTGACGGAAGCACGTATTCAATTTTGTCCATTGCCCGCCTTCTCCCCAATTATTTCCGCTATATTCCCAATGAGCGCAGTGTTCTCGCTATGTTTCCTGACAGCAATCCTATAAAAGCATTTTCCAAGCCCCTGATAGTCGCCGCACCCGCGTATTAGAATTCCTCTCGCGCCTAGCTTTTCCGCCAAGTCTTCCGCCCCGCTTTGGAACAATATGAAGTTGGCGCTTGAGCTGAATACCTTAAATCCGCATTTCTCAAGCGCTTGTGTCAAATACTTTCTTTCAACCTTTGCAAGCCTCCGGTAAGAGTCAAGATAACCTTCCTCCCGCAAGGCCGCAATTCCTGCCTTTTGAGCCGGAACAGAAACGTTCCACACAGGAAGCCGCTCCTTTATTTTTTTTGCAGTCGCGCTGCCGCAAAGAGCATATCCAAGCCTAAGCCCCGCAAGCGCAAAGCTCTTTGTAAAAGCGCGGAGAATCACAGTCTGCGGGAAATCCTTTAGCAAAGGAACAAAAGAATTTTCCTCCGGCCGCTGCGTAAGCTCCATGAAGCACTCGTCTATCAAGAGCTCTGCTCCCGTTCCGCCGCACAGACAAGCAATCTCCCTAAGCAAGCTCCTGTCAAAAAGGAAACCGTCTGGATTGTTCGGGTTTGTGACAACAACTATGTCAGGCCGGATTTCTCCGATCAGCCTGGAAAGCTCCTCAAGGCATATATCCTGCCCCGCGCCCCGCGTAAAATAAAAAAGCTCAATTCCCGAAGCTCCAAGAGCCTCCTCATAGCCGGTAAAGCACGGGCTTACAAGCAGCGCCCGCGCCCCTTCTCTCCGCCTGGCAACAGAGCCAAAGAGCGCATACAGAATCTCGCTTGCGCCGTTTCCAAAGACAAGCTGGCTCTCCTCTAGCTCCGCTCTATATGCTTCGTTAAGTTTCCTTATAAGCGCGTGTCCTAGCTCTGTGCAATCAGGGTCTGGATAATGCTCAAAATCGCCGCACTCCTCACAGAGAGCTTTTTTTACCCCAGGGGGAAGCCCGAGAGGATTTGTATTCGCTGAGAAATCATATAAAACCCTGCTCCTATAGATATTTCCGCCGTGCATATCATCTCCTCCCCGCCGCAAGAGCCGCCGCCATTACAAGGGCGCAAATGCCAAAGCATAGAAAAGATGCGGCATAAGAAAGACGGCAGGCTCTCTTTATGTCAGCGCGCTCAGCTTCACGCAAAGGGTCTCCTATAAACGGCTTTTGCTCAAGAACACCGCCGTAATAAGCAGGACCGGAAAGCTCAAGCCCAAGAGCGCCGGCACAGGCGCTTTCTGTCTGCGCCGCATTCGGACTCTCATGCTTTTGCCTGTCGCGGAGAAAAATCCTCATTGCGTTGCTCGCGCTAAAGCTTTTTCCCAGGAAAAGACAGCTGAATATCATCAGCCACGCGCTTATCCTTGACGGAATAAAATTCAGGGCGTCGTCGCACTTTGCGGCAAACCGCCCGAAATCCAGGTATCTCTCATTCTTATAGCCAATCATTGAGTCGAACGTGCTTACAGTCTTGAACAGAAACCCAAGCACAGGACCTCCGATTGCCGTGTAAATCATCGGGGCTATGACTCCGTCGCAAGTGTTCTCCGCCACAGTCTCTATAGCGGCCTTTGCAATCTGGCTTTCAGAAAGGGCGGCGGTGTCTCTTCCGACAATCATGGACAAGGCCCGCCTCGCCTCGCTTACATTCCCCTCCTCAAGCGCGGCATAAACCTTTAGCGCCGACTGCCTAAGAGACTTGAGCGCAAGAATCTGGCAAGTCATCACGCTCTCAACAATAATTCCGGCTATAGAGCTTATCTTGTAGCAGAAAAGCAAAAGCGCGCCGCACATAGCAGCGGCAGCCGCACAGACAAGCGCAACAGATGCAATCCCGCGCCGCCGCCTCTGCCCGCCGGAAAGAGAGTTGAATTTTTCGCATCCCCTCTCATCTCTTCCGCCAATCATCCTGCGCTCAAAGAAAGCTATCATGGCACCTATAAGCTGCACCGGATGAGGAATCTTCTTGGGGTCGCCTATAATCAAGTCAAGAAGAAAGCCTAGACAAAAGGCAATTAAATGATATTTCAACTTAAAGACATCCATTTCTCTCTTCCCTTCCGCCGCTGTCTAGGATTCTATCTTGGAGACCTTAGATACATCAATTTTTCCTTCCGGAAAGCGCGAGCCAAGACTGTCCCCGTCCACAAGAAAAGAAAAGCCCTCGCCGTTCTTCACTTGAAAGCTATAATAATCCCCGCCGGTCAGAAACGACATGACAGCCATGATTACGCCGCCATGCACAAAGGCCACCGCTCTTTTTGCAAGCGACTCCCGCGCCGTCTCAATCATCCTAAAAAAGCCGCGCACGCTTCTTCCAAAGAAAGCTTCAACGCTCTCTCCTCCAGGAGGAGCCTTGTTTCCGCCGCTTTCCAGCCATCTTGAATAGGACTTGTCCGCCTTGAGCTCATCGTAAGTTTTTCCCTCAAAGCCTCCAAAATCCATTTCCCTAAGCTCATCTATGACTATGATTCCAGAGTCCTCTATCCCTGGAAAAACAGTTCTTGCGCTTTGAACGCATCTTCTCATCGGGCTTGAGAACACCATCTGAGCTTCTGAGAAAGGCGGGTATTTGCCAGCCAGGCGCATTTTTTCCAGGTTTTCCTCTCCTTCCTCGCAAAGCTCCTCGTCTGTGCGTCCGATATAGCGTCTTTCAATATTTCCTCTTGTCGCGCCGTGCCTTATAAGAGTGATTTCCATCCCGCCCCTCACTTTATCCTCTGCGGGATTCCGCATACAAACCGCACAACCTTGTCAGCTCTTGACGCAATCTTGCATAGAAGCCGTCCTGTCTCCTCCCGCCACAGGCGGTCGGCTTTTTCAATAGGCACAATTCCGCATCCTATCTCATCACATATAATTTTAATCTGTGGGCTGGCCTCTATCCTCTCAAAGACACTTTCCTCTATCTGATTCGCACTCATGCCTAGCCCAAGCTGCTCTCTCACGTAAAGATGAAAGTCATTCCAGATTTCAGCATCCGGAAATTCCTTCCGGACATGCTCGTATTTTCCCTGCGCATAGCCGCCGATGTAAAGCTCCATT
>CAZURC010000014.1:0-13429 GCA_964623405.1 uncultured Treponema sp. | reverse complement strand
CTTCCGGACATGCTCGTATTTTCCCTGCGCATAGCCGCCGATGTAAAGCTCCATTTTCCTCATCCCCTGTCAAAACATATTTTCTTGCCGTGAAATTATTTCATCCGCCGTCAAAACGCTTTTTCTAACCTTTCAGATTTATGAAAAGCCTGCCCAAGCGTAATTTCCGCCTGTGAAATCATTTCATTTGCCGTCCAGACGCAATTTCCGCTTATGAAATTATTTCATTCACTGTCCCAGCGCATTTTCTTGCCGTGAAATCATTTCATTCATCGTCCCGACACTTTTTCTTGCCGTGAAATCATTTCATTCACCTCACGGACGCAATTTCCGGCAATGAAGAGGCGATAACACTCAAAAGCTCCGACACACAGACAAAAAATCCCGCCAGGTCGCCTGTAATTCCGCCGAACTGCCTTTTTGCAAAAAAGTAGTAGAAGATGAATGAGACAGCCTGCGCCGCCGTAGAGAAAATCGCCGCCTTCCCAAGATGCCAGGTTATCAAAAACTCAGCGAGGAGGGCGAAAAGCAGCTCTGCGATAAGGCAAGCCGCCACAATACGAGCGCTTGAGGTCTCGCTCTCGCTTGCAAGCATCCCGCTTTTCTTCGCCTTGGGGAAAAGAACAACGCTAAGGCCGCTAAGAGAGCGCGAGATGAAAAAGGAGAAGCAGACCGCAACCACTCCGTCGGCGCTCCTCACCTCTGAGCCGAACCCCAGGCAAAGCAGGACAAGAACTGCCAGGCTGATTACTGAGAACGCGCCTATGTGCGGGTCGGAAAGGATTTCAAGCTTCTCCTTCCTTGTCTTATAGGAGTGAACTGCGTCCATCGTGTCCATGAAGCCGTCAATATGAAAGCCTCCTGTCACAAGCACTGGAATAACAAGTCCGCCGCAAAGATACAGAATCTGGCTAAAGCACAAGCGCCGCCATATAACAAGCCAGAGGAACTCCAGCCCCCCTATCACAGCGCCTACAAGCGGGAAGAAGCAGAGGTGATAGCGCATATCCTTTCCTGCCCACTCAAACCGCGGCATCGGTATCTTTGAGTAAATTGAAAACGCAACGGCGAATGCCTTGAAAAACTCTCTCATCTGCGCTTTATCTCCAGCGGTATTCCCGCGGCCACCTCTGTGACTCTGTCTGCCATCTCTGCGGCCATGCAGTTGAGACGCGAGAGAGAGCGCATATACGCTCTCGATGTCTCGTCATAGTCGGCTCCGTCATCAAATATATTGTTGCTCACGATAACAAGGTCTCTAAGGGCGGGCAATGAGACAATCTTTTCTATGTCCGCTGTGATTTTTCTTGCGACAGTCTCTTCATCCGCCGCCTTTTTGTCACGGAACATTTCGTTTGCCACAAGATTTGACATGCACTCAAGCAGGACAGAGACTCCGTCAGCGCCAAGTGACGCAATGTCATTCTCCAATAGGCTGATGTCCAGGGGTCTCTCAACTGTGACAAAGCCCTTGCCGGCGCGCATCTGATTGTGCCGCAAGACCTTCTTCCTCATCTCGTCATCGCATACTATCATCGTCGCAAGATAAATCCTTGAGGACTTGCTCCTTGCTGAAAGAGCCTCCAGCCGCGCTTCCGCAAACCCAGACTTTCCGCTTCCGCTGCCTCCGTAAACAAGCTCAATCATGCTCTTTCTCCAGGGCACTGTCTGTGTCAAAGCGGATGTACTGCTCAACGCCGCTCTTATCAAAGCGCAAGGCGTTGTCATAGACGCTCACCGCCGCCTTTAGAAGGCTCATCATCATGACGGCTCCGCTTCCCTCTCCAAGCGCCATGTCCGCGTCAATAACCGCATCCAGGCCCAGCGCGTCAAGCACGGTCTGAGCTAAAGGCTCCCTGCTTCTGTGGCTTGCGATAAGATAGTCGCATATATCATCCTCTATTCTGGACGCAGCAAGAGCCGCCACAAGGCTTATCGCGCCGTCAAGCACAACTGGAATCCTGTATTTTTTTGCTCCCAGGCAGATACCCGCCATTCCCGCTATGTCGAACCCTCCCGCCGTCCGAAGAACCTCCATCACAGGCTTGGAGCGCAAGCTGTACTTCTCAAGCGCGGTCTGCACTACTTCTCTTTTTCTTTTAAGCCCCTCATCGCTAAGTCCGGCTCCGCGCCCGCACACCTGCTTTGCCTCAAGTCCAAGCAATGCGGCCGCGATGACAGCGGAAGTTGTCGTGTTGCCAATTCCCATCTCGCCTATGCACAGAATATCATAGCCAATGCTCTTGCATATCTTCACAAGCTTTTCCCCTGTCTCCATCGCGGCTCGGCATTCGGCTTCTGTCATCGCTGGCTCTTTCATAAAGTTTCTTGTCCCGCGCCGGATTTTCCGGTTAAGCACCTCGGGGATTTCATCCTCGCAGTTTATTCCCAAATCAACTGTTATAACGCGTGTCTCAGAGCTCTTTGCGAGCAGCCCCGCCACGGATTTTCCCGCCGCAATATTCTGGGCGCAGACCCTTGTGACTTCCTGCCCGCTCTGGCTTACGCCTTCCTCTACAATGCCATTGTCCGCGCAAAGAACTATAAGGGCGCTCTTGCCAACATGCGGGTTTTCTGTCTCCTGGATGCATCCTATTCTTGCGGTTATGTCCTCAAACTTGCCCATGCTGTCCAGAGGCTTGGCAATAGAATCCCAATTCGCCTTTATCTTTTTATATAACGGATTCAGAGAGCATTCCATACACAGCCTCCATGTCAAGATTTTTTCTTATCGCATCCGCGAGCAAGTCATACTGCGTCTGCTTGAACTTATTATAGTCTAATTTGCTTTCAGTATGCTTTAATCCTTCTCCAGATGCCGCCTGCACGACTGTCTTTGCAATATCCCCCTCATCAAAGATTCCATGTATATACGTTCCATAAACATTTCCTTTAGCATTAAAGACAAGCGCCTCTTTCGCAAGGCTCTCATCGCCTGTCCGTCCCGCATGTATCTCATATCCACAAAACTTTTTTCCTGTAAGCGCGGAAAGCCGGCCTGCGATATTATTGAGAGTTCCTTCACTCTGGCGGGTAGTCTTCTCTTTTTCAAGGACGGTCTCAAAATCAAGAAGGCAAAGTCCGCTCTCCTCTCCGCCTTCCTCCACGCAGTCCGGATCGCTTATCCTCCGCCCAAGCATCTGATACCCGCCGCAAATTCCAATCACTATGCCTTTCTCCGCATACTTCCTAATGGACTTTGCAAGGCCTCTCTCTTTAAGCCAGCGCAAGTCGCCGATTGTATTCTTGCTTCCGGGGAGAATCACTAAGTCCATCCTACAAACATCTTCCGGCCTGTCAAAATACTCAACCTCAGCATCCTGCAAAGCCTCAAAGACAGAGAAGTCGCTGAAATTGGAAATCCTCGGAAAGCGCACTACACCAATTCTCACAGAGCTTTTGTCTCCGGCTCTCTCCCCGCTTTTCTCAAATCTCTCGGTAAGGCTGTCCTCGTCGTCGAGCCTTATATCAAGATAAGGCAGGACTCCTGCAACTTTCTTTCCGCTTCTCTCCTCAAGCATCTTGACTCCGCCTTCTAAGAGCGCAATCTCTCCCCTGAACTTATTGATGACAAGCCCCTTCACAAGCTCTCTCTCGTCTTTCTCCAGCAGCTCCAGAGTGCCCAAAAGCTGGGCAAAGACCCCGCCCCTGTCAATATCTCCGACAAGCAGGACATTCGCGCCTGTCATCTTTGCAAGCCCCATGTTCACAATGTCATTTTTCCGCAAGTTTATCTCGGCAGGACTTCCAGCTCCCTCAATCACGATTATGTCCGCTTTCTGCTCCAGTTTTCTAAATGCGTCCCTTATTTTGCCTTTGAGAGAAACCTTGTACTCAAAGTATTCTTCTGCATCCATATTGCCAATGGCTTTTCCCATGACAATCACCTGCGAGCCTTTGTCGCTTGTCGGCTTAAGAAGAACCGGATTCATGCACACGTCCGCCTCTATGCCCGCCGCCTCTGCCTGCATGGCCTGCGCGCGTCCTATTTCAAGCCCTTCCTTTGTGACAAAGGAGTTAAGAGCCATGTTCTGCGACTTGAAAGGGGCAGCCTTGAATCCGTCCTGTCTGAAAACTCTGCAAAGTCCTGCGACAAGGAGGCTTTTCCCCGCGTTTGACATCGTGCCTTGAACCATGATAACTTTCGTTTTTTTCTCTTGGGCGCACACGTCCGCTTCGCGGCCGGCCGTGCTTTGCGCAGTTCCGCTTCCGCTCCATCCCTTCGGGACGGCTTTGCCGCTGCTCCAATCACTTGCGCTTTTGTTTATCCTTACAGTGCAAGTAGAAGAGTCAAATTCATCCTCATCGATTCCATACAGCCTCTGGATAAAGTCTCCCTTGAATATCTCATCCGGCGATCCAAGCCTTAGGACTTTCCCTTTATCCACACATAGAATAAAATCAGCCACGCTTTTTGCAAGGTCAAGCTCATGCAAAGACATAACGACCGCCTTGTTCTTTTCGAGGGCAAGACGCCTGATTATCTTTATAAGCTCAATCTTATAATATAAGTCCAGGTATGAAGTCGGCTCGTCGAGAAGAATTGCGTCTGTATCCTGGGCGACCGCGCGCGCAAGCATAACTTTCTGCCTCTGCCCATCGCTTATCCTGTCAAATCTTTTTTCCGCTACATCTTCCGCATGTACAAGCCTTATCGCGTCTTCCACGGCCTTCTTGTCATCATCGCCTAATAGCCCAAGTGAATTTGTATAAGGAAAGCGTCCCATCTCGACAATCTCGCGGCAAGTCATCAGGCTTGGGCGGATTCTTTCTGTTGTGACAACCGAGACTCTCTTCGCGCTTTCCTTTGCGCCGAAACTCTCCCAATCCTCTCCGCAAAAGGACATTGTTCCGCCAATCTTCTTTATCTGCTTGGCAATTGTCCTAAGTATTGTGGACTTTCCTGAGCCGTTAGGTCCGATAAGCACAATGACCTTGCCTCTGTCAATGCTTAGGCTTAGCCCCTGGACAACAACGCTCTTTCCATAGCCAGCGGCGAGATTATCAAGGCTAATCATTGTGCTTTCCCTTTATCATCATGTATATGACAACCGGCACAAGAAGAACTGCCGTCACAGAACTCACAGAAATCTCCGTAGGCGCAAACAGTGTCCTTGCAATTCCATCACAGAAAAGAGTTATGGCCGCTCCTCCCAAGAAACAGCCAGGAACCAGGACGATAGGCTTTGAGGTCTTGAATAATCCTCTCATCAGGTGGGGAGATGCAATCCCGACAAAAGAAATGGGTCCCGCAAACGCTGTGACAGATGCGGAGAGAAGGCTGGAAAGCAGAATCAGACAGACTCTAAGGCGGGTTATATTCACGCCCATGCTTCTTGCGTAGTTCTCGCCAAGCAGATAAGCCCCGGCAGGCTTTGAGATTAGAAAAGAGCCAAGCACGCCGGCAAAGACAACAACAGCAATAATTCTCACCTCCCTCCAGCCAATACCAGAAAAGCTCCCCATTGACCAGTTATGGAGATTCACAATATTAGAGTCGCTCGCAAAGGCAACGCAAAAATCAGTTGCCGCCGAGCATATATACCCAACCATTATTCCGCATACAACAAGCGCTGACATGTTCCTAACCTTAAAGGAAAAAAGCAAGACAACAAAAAGCGAGAGCATTGAGCCTAAGAAAGCCGCCAGCACCATTCCGACAGAGGATATGCTCACGCCAAGCCCCAGCAAGAAAATCATTGTAAGAGCCACAAACAGCTTTGCGCCGGAGCTTATGCCCAGGATATACGGACCTGCAATCGGGTTGGAAAAAAAAGTCTGGAGCAAAAATCCAGAGACACTAAGCGCGCCGCCAAGTAGGCATGATGCAATAATACGCGGAAGTCTTATATTCAAGACAACGCGCCGCCAAAGCCCGCCTTCAGAAAAAGGAACGCTGCCTATGAGAGCATTCAGCACTCCAAGCAGGACAAGAAGAAAAATCATAGCAAAAAAAGAAAGAGCGTATCTTTTTTTCATATTAAGAGCCTAGTTTTATCCAGGGATTTTTTCAAGATAAGCAAAATGCGTCTGTCCGCCGGTCTCCTGCTCCGCCGCAAGAATCCCGTGCAAGTCAACAATAAAGTCAGCAAGCCCCGTGCTCTCCTGAAAGAACACTCTCTTAGGGCAGTAGACTTCTCCTGCCTTTACAGCCTTAAAATCAGCGAACATGGAATTCTTTTTTATCAGCTCATCAATGCTTTTAAGACCGTCTCCAGCCATGCTGCTGTATATAAGAAAATCCGCATTCACACACAGGGCATAGAAATCCTCCGCCTGCATGTTTATAAACCCTCCGGAGGAGCCGGACACAAAAGAAACTCCATCCAATGCATACTTTCCACCGGCCATCTCAATCATTCTGGCAATATAGTCGCCGCTTTTCTTTACGCCGATTGTTCCGTTAGAATTTACAAAAAAGAATACGCCGGTTTTTCTGTCTCCATTATCCGCCTGCCGCCGCACAGAAGCTAGAACCTTATTTACTTCCGCCAGCTTCTTGCCAAAAAAGGATTCAGCCTCGCTTTCTTTGCCAAAGAGCGCGCCATAAAACTTAATCCACTCAAGCCGGCCCAAAGGATTCTCCTCGTAAGAAGAGCGCTCTATGACAACAGGAATCCCAAGCTGCTCTAATTTTTCTTTTACTTGCGGGGAGTGAAGAATCATCGTGTTCTCAATAGCAAGATTGCAGCCTCCTAACAGCAAGAGCTCATAGTCCGGCGCGCTGTATTTTCCTGCATACAAAAGTTTGCCGTTATCCATTGCCTGCTGCGCCGCCGGCAAATACCAGCCGTCTTTTCTTGTTGCGCAAAAGCCAGCCATGCCGATAGCGCCGGTTTTTATTGTAAAATCCATCGCCGCGCTTGAGACAATATAAGCCTTGTCGAGCGGCTGACGGAGAAGAAGCACAGATGATGGAATCTTCTTAGAAAGGCTGTCAAATGCCGCGCTCTCAAAATCTTCTGGAACAACAACTATAGTTCCAGAGTCTTTTATGCTGATTAGGCTAATCTTTCCGTATTTTTCTACTGTAAACTGCCTGGCATATTCCAGGCGGGTATAGCCGGTGCTCTCTATTCCAAGCTCGGACAGGGCTTTCTTTACAGCATCCTCCTGTCCATAACTGTTTTCCTGTATTGAAGAATTGCTTTTAGGTTCACTATCTAGGGGCAAGGAAAGATCCCCTGTAAAGCGGACTGTATATGAAACCTCATGGGGAACGCTCATAGCCGTAGTATCTGCGGCAATATGAATATCGCTCAGGGGCAATGTAACCGGCAGAGTAAAGGTTGAATAGCCGCCGGCATTCTCGTTTAAGTATTTTGTTCCATCAAGAATAACATAGTCATAGCTCGTGCTCTTGAACACAAGCACAACAGAGCTGCGGCCATCTTTTGTTATGACCGCAGCAGGCGTTTGAAGACCAGACTTTCCGCTTCCGCCCTCAAGATAGACTTCCGCAAGAAAAGAGGATTCTCCACGGTACTTCCTGCAGCCAAAAGTCAATGCGCAGGCAATAAAAAGAACAGCAAGATAAATTACAGTCCTCTTAAAAGCTCCCATGAATTCTCCCCTATTCAGCGGTTTTGCCTTATTCTCCGGCAATGGTCACACTTACCTTGTGGTCATACCATATACCTTTCTTTCCAAGAATAGCCACGTCATATTCTTTCCCAAGCGAAGGAACAGGAATATCAAATCCGTTTACTTCCTCCTGCTCGCCGTCATCGTATGTCACAATGTCAGTGGTAGAGGTAATCCATCCAGACTTGTCTTTTTTTGCATCGCCAGCCTTGCCAACATAGACGTTTGTTATTCCTTTTCCGCGCAGCGAGACATGTATGAGCATCTTTCCGCCGCTTACAGTCAATGTTCCAAGCCCGTGGAGCGCCTCGTTTACTCGGAACATTGAGTTGTCTGTAGTGAACTTGGCGGAGTAAGTTCCGTCCGCCAAAGAGTTATTTAGTTTTTTTTTACGTCAATATTTCCAAGAGTAGCAAGAGCTGTATATGTGTGGCCAATATAAATCGCCTGGATTTCAGGGATTCTTCCAAGCCCCGCAATCTGGCATTCAACGCTTTCAAAAGCTCCGTCCGCCCTGAACTGAGACTTCCATGAGTCCTCCTCGTCTCCAGCCATGTCATTGTTTGCATGGTCTCCGGCAACTACCATAAGAGGGCGCAGGATAACCTTCTTAAAGCCCGCCGCCTTTACAGAGGCAATCACGTTCTCGCATGAAGTCTCCTCCGGTTCGCCCTCAACAGTTCCGATAAAAACATTATTATAGTTGAGAGCTTTCATCTGACTTGACATCTGGCTGTATGTCACTTTTGCGCTATGCGAAGTTCCATGACCCATGAATACGAAAGCCACTCCGTCTTTTTCAGCAGACTCGCGGGAATCATATCCCGCCGCCTTTACAGCCTGGCTTGTTATGGCTCTTGCAACAGCCTCCTTGTCAGAGTTTGTAACAGATGCGTTGGCACCCACCTTTCCAAGAAGAGGCTCTGCAATCACGACTTTCTCAAACTTGTCAGAGTATCTGCCTACAGCCTCGCTGAGCTCATCATACTCTGCTCCATGCATAAGATGTGTCGGCTGGACAACAAGGTTCCTTACGCCGTTTGCAACAGCGCGCTCAAGCGCCTGATCCATATTGTCAATCTTCTCATTGTCGCGCGCCTGCACATGGTTGATAATAATCTGCGCAGTAAAGGCTCGGCGAACGCTCCAACCTGGATTTGCCGCCGCAAGAGCTTTCTCAACTCCGCCAATATCCTCGGCGCGGCTCTCATTGAATGAGGTCCCAAAGCTCACAACAAGAATCTCGTTCTCTCCGATTCCATCCTGGTTCAACGGATTGTCAAGGGAAGCGTCTCCTGTATCTCTGCCGAAATAATCAGGATCAGCATTCTCACCTTCAACCAGCTGTTTCTGCTTGTCAGTAAGCGCATCCCAGGCTTTTTTTGCAGCCTCGCACTGCTCATCAGTGTTCTCATTCCTTGCCTGGACATAAATCGCATCGATAAGTCCTGCAACTTTGTCAGCCGCAGCCTGATCCTTGTTTCCGCCGCAGCTAGAAAGCAATGTGCAGGCAACAAAACATACTCCTGCAACCGTGATGAGTGATTTTTTCATCATCTTCCTCCAAAAAAAAGCTCCGGCCATCTACCTAGACAAGCCGGAGCAAAATATACGTGATAAAAAGATTTCTCCATTAGAAAAATATCGCCTCTTAAAAAAAGCGAGTTATACAAAGAGAAAATAAATCTTTAAGCACAGCCAATTGCTCGTGGCCTTAAAAGCAAAGCTTTTCGTACTATTACAAAAGGCAGGTTTCCTGGCTTATAGCTCAATGCGCTCTTCGCCTTCCCAAATCCAGATATTAGATTTCAGTGGCTATTAAAGAGCGCTCCCTAAATACAGTGACGAGATCGTGCAGGATTCTCACTCTGCTTCCCTTTTGACCGTTCATCCAGCAAAGAGAACGGCACCTTCTGCTCAAAAATACTCTACTATTTTATATTCTTATTTGCAAGTTACAGGCAAAACCTAAAAAGAACGCCATTGCCAAGAACAGCAAGCTGAATTTTCTTTTCAGAGCTTTCCTTATGGTTAGCATGAAAGAAAGGAACAAGAATGCCTGTGGCCGTGCCAACAACAGCCCCTACAAGAACATCGCTCATAAAATGATTGCCGGACAATATGCGCACAACAGCAGTCGCAGCGGCGACAGAGAAAGAGCCGCCTGCAACAGCAAACCTCCACGGACTATCCGGGAAATACTTATAGAAAACATAGCTTGTAAAAGCCGCTCCATTAAAAGCCAGCGTGGAGTGTCCGGAAAAGAAAGAATTTGCGAAGTCGCCGTTATTGTTATAGCTTTCATGGCTGTCTCCGCTTTCAAAATACATCATCGGGCGGGCGCGGTTTACACAAAGCTTAGTAAGCTCCTTTACGCCGTTTGCAATCAGGACAGATTCTGCATACATGACTCCAATCGTAAACCAGTCAGAACTCTGGACAACAGGGGCAAGAAGTGCAGGAGAAAGCATTGCGGAATACAAGAGTATATCTCCAGTCTTATCAAGGCTCTTGCTATAATCAAACATAAGCTTACGGTCAAGCAGATTCACATCGCTCTTGCTGTAAGTCTTGTCCTTATCATAAGACTGCCTGTTTATCTCAAGCATATTGTCCAGAATCAAATCTGCGCCAGATAAAGCGGCGCCCGTTCCAAACAAGAATGCGTCTTTCTTAAATTCAAGATTAAAAGGAGATTCAGCCCAAAGACATGGGCACAATGACAATGCTATGCCTAGAATAAGGCCTTTGTTTCTAAGAAAATCCATAGGACTCCCGCAAGAAGCTATAGGACAGCCTTCAGGAACTGTCGCAGCCGCTCGGACTTAGGCGAGTCAAAAATCTCTGATGGAGTTCCTTTCTCCGCGATTTTTCCGCCGTCCATAAACATGACTTTCGTTGCAACCTCACGGGCAAAGCCCATCTCGTGTGTGACACAGACCATCGTCATGCCTTCATCTGCAAGCTGCCTCATTAGGGAAAGAACTTCTCCCACCATCTCCGGATCCAGCGCGCTTGTAGGCTCGTCAAAAAGAATAATATCGGGACTCATCATTACAGAGCGTATAATTGCGATTCTCTGCTGCTGCCCGCCGGAAAGACTGGAGGGATAAGCAAACGCCTTGTCTGCAAGACCTATACGCTCCAGAAGAACGCGGGCCTTTTCCTCAGCCTCATCTTTCTGCATCATTTTTAACGTAAGCGGAGCAATAGTCAAGTTCTGGATTACATTTTTATGCGGAAAGAGATTGAAGTGCTGGAATACCATGCTCATTTTGCGACGGATTTTGTTTATATCCGTCTTTTTGTCTGTGATGTCGGTGCCTTCAAAGAAAATCTTTCCAGAAGTCGGAACCTCAAGGAGATTAATACAGCGCAGGAATGTTGATTTGCCGCCGCCGCTGGGACCGATAATAACAATCTTTTCGCCTTTATCAATATTTTCTGTTATATCATCCAGCACAAGCAGCGAGCCGAATTTTTTTGTAAGATTCTTTATCTCAAGCATTTTTCCTATCCGCTTTTGTGAACCTGGCTTCTACCAAGCTGAACACTTTTGTAAGTCCGACTGTCAGAACAAGATAGACCGCCGCGCACGAAAGCAACGGTATCCAGGCGTTGTAGGTCGCATTTCTTATGTTGTCACATGCCTTCTGCAAGTCAACAACAGCAATAAAGCTCGCGACAGAAGTTTCTTTTATAAGAGTAATGAATTCAGAAGTAAATGTAGGGAGAATCGTCCTAAAAGCCTGCGGCAAAATAATCTTGAACATTGTCTGGCCCCAGTTCATGCCTAGAGACCGGCCGGCTTCCATCTGTCCATAGTCAACTCCCTGGATTCCGGCTCTAAAAATCTCTGTGCAGTACGCTCCAGAGTTAATTCCAAAAGAAATAATCGCGACAAGAACAGTATTCCTGACACCCAGCGGAGAGAAGATTACAAAGTAAAAAATCATAAGCTGGGTGGCCATAGGAATACCGCGAATTAAAGTTGTATAGCCGGAAGAAATTGCATTCAAGACCTTGTGTCTTGAAATCTTAAAAAGAGCAAAGATGCCTCCAAGAACAGTCCCAATAAAAACGGCGCAAACAGCAATAAGCAGCGTAGTTCCAAGTCCCCGCAGAACCATAAGATACCGGCCGTGAGAGAACATTATTTGAACAAATTTCTGGAGCATTCTTCAACCTTTTCTAGACAGAATCAAAATTTAGTGAATCTCGAAAAACTAAATTTTTCGAGATTCCTGCGAGTTTTAACTCGTTAAAATATCACGAGTTAAAACATCGCCTTCTCAAAGTTGGCTCTAAAAAATGAGGTTTTTAGAGCCTCCCTTTATTTTCTTACAATTACAACTTGCTTTGACTCGTAGTAAGGCTCAGAGAAATCAACATTCTGTCTGCGCTCTTCGGTTGCGGTCATTCCCGCTGCGATAAAGTCAATAGACTTAGACTGCAAGGCCGCGATAAGCCCGTCAAAAGCCATGTCCTGAATTTCCAGGTTCTTGCCATAGTCATTGGCAATATACTGAGCCATCGTAGCATCAAAGCCGACAACCTCGGAACCTTCAACATACTCAAAAGGAGGAAAAGCGGCGTTTGTTCCCATTACAACCTTTCCATTGCCAGGCTTAGCTTCAACTGCTGGAATTTTGATAACACCGTCAGCAGGCATAAAAGAATTCATCAAAGCCTCATACCTTCCGTCTGCCTTCATTGCAGAGATTGTCTTATTAATAGAGGCAAGCAGCTCAGAGTTGCCTTTTGCAACAGCAATCGCATATACATCAGTGGCCAGGTCAAAATCAAGGATTGTCAAATCATCGTTGTTCTTGCAGACTTCCTTTGCAGGAAGCTCATCAATAATAATCGCGTCAATCGCTCCGTTCTTCAGAGAAAGGGAAGCGTCAATCACATTCTTGAATGACTTGCAGCTTGCGCTTTTAATTTCTTCCTGTATATAAATCTCGCCTGTAGTTCCAGCCTGGCAGCCAATGGTCTTACCCTCAAGGTCTTCCTTGAAATTAAGAACAACCTTGCTCTTTCCTTTGCAGCCAAAAAGTCCAAATACAACGGCGACAGCCGCCATGCCCAAAACAACCTTCTTCATAGTGTCCTCCAAGTAAGGTTAAATTAAAATAGTATGAAACACTATATCATATTTTGTCCACAGGTAAAAGAACACTCTAAGCGGTGCTAAGCGGCCTGCAGGTTATTCTGTCTTGAGCATTTTACTCGTACACAAACGTTTCTTTCGGACCTTCGATTTTAACATTCTCGAACTTCGCGCCCGGAGCGTTTCTGATTCTAAAGCTTTTCACGTTCACTTCCGGAAGTCCGTAGAACATATCGCTTTCCATCGGCGAGCGGTCTGAATTTTCGTCGGTCGTAAAGTAGCAGTCGCGGATTTCCAAGTTGTCAATCGGCATTTCAGGAAGCCCGACGATGAATCCCGCGCTTGCCTTGCAGTTTTTTCCTGTGCAGCCGATGATTTTCACGTTGTGGATTCTCGGAGTCTCGCTTGTGACCGGCTGTTTTTCCAGGCTGAAAAGCGGAGATTTTGTATCCGTGATTCCGCATTTGTAGTACATATTCATCGCAATCGGACAGAGCGTGTCGTCCATCACAAGATTTTTAAGCTCGATGTCGTTGATGTCGCCGCCTCGTCCGCGCCGTGACTTGATTCTGATTCCGCGGTCAGTTCCGCTCAAGTCGCAGTCGCTCGCATGGATTTTGCTCATTCCAGCGGCAGTTTCACTTCCAAGAACGATTCCGCCGTGTGCGTTCCGCACAGTGCAGCCTTTGATTTCAACTCCGACAGTCGGCTTGTTCACGCGGATTCCGTCCG
>CAZURC010000013.1:0-28614 GCA_964623405.1 uncultured Treponema sp. | reverse complement strand
AAATTAAGACTGTTTAAAAAAGTTTTCCATAATCACAGGAGATTCGATTTTATGAAAAAGATTCTTTCTTTTACAGCGGCTCTTCTTGTCCTTGCTTCCGCACTGTCGGCGCAAAGCCGCAGGAACGATGTCTGGGACTTTGGAGGAGTTGAGGACGAAGGCGCGAACAACCACATCACCATTGACACTCTGGACAAGCTAGACGGGCTTGCCGCGGACGGAAAGTTCACAGCGGGTGAGTACACGTTCGGCGACCTGACAATAAAGGCTGAGAAAAATGACCGCGCCTACTATGCCGGCCCTAAGAACTACGGAACTCAGGGCTATGCATCCTTTGACTTTGGAGACGGATATGTTTCCAATGGAATCTACTACTGCAACGGCAAAGGCGGAGAAAGCAAGCGTTATCTTCTATTAAAGAATGTAAAGGCTGGAGACGTTGTAACTTTCTACGGGCGCGCCTCCAACGGCTCTGAGGATAAAATCCACTTTGCATCCGTGGATGACGAGGGAAACAAGACCGGTGCGCAGGACGAAAGCGCATGGCTGAACGGAGAGTCAAAGAAATGGTCTTACATCGCCACACAGAGCGGAGCATACAAGGTCTACTGCGAGGCGACCGGCGCAAAGCCTGTCTACTACCGTATTGTGCGCACTCCGGGAGTTGATGTAAGCGGAAACATATCAAGGCTTTCTGGCAGCGGCTCCCTCAAGTTCGTTGTACAGGAGACAAAGCAGGAGCTTAGCGCAAATCTTTCAGGCTCATCTTACACGGCGCGCCTGCCTGCCGGCTACAACTTTACAGCAGTGCTTGTCGGAGCGAAAGGGCTTGGCATCTCAAATGACTCAAAGCAGATTTCTATAGAAAGCGATGCCCCTGTTTCTTTAAGACAGAATCTTTCCACTGTAGAGATAAGGCCTTACATTGCAAGCGGAAAAATCACAGGCTTTGCAGAGGACTTTAATCCAGAGGGCGCTGTCATTGTAATGGCTCCTCCTCAAAGTTCCCTGAGCCTCCCTGTTGAAGTCGCTGTCTCTGCTTCTGATGGGACTTTCTCTTACTCAGGAGAGCTTGAGCCTGCTGTAATGTATACTGCTTCCTTGAAAGGCGCCAACGACTACCGCATAAAAGGTGAAGTTACAATTGAAGGCACCCAGGCCATAGAGAAGGACATTGAGGTTGAGGCAGTGCCTGTGTTTGATGTGAACGGCAAGTTCATCGGCGACACAGATCCTATGCCTTCTTCAATTTCATTCAGGAACATTGACGACGGATATACTTACAAGGGAGCGGCGGCAAACGGAATCTATGGCGTAAAGCTCCGCGACGGCAAGTATGAGGTAATCTGCGAGACTGAAAAGACAAGCACGATGAACCATATCACCGTGAGCGGCGCAAATGTGTCAAAAGACATATTGATGAGCGCAAAGGACAAGTCTGTCCAGCAGATTCCTCTAAAGAAAGATATTTATGTGGGAGGCAAAAAGGCTGACTATGCGTCTGTAAAGGAGGCGGTAGCGGCGGCTCATGCAATGTCTCCAAAATCAGAGGCAGACCGCATAACAATACATATTGCCCCTGGCGTTTACCGCGACCAGGTTATAATCGACACTCCTTACATCACGCTCAAGAACGACAATCCGGCGCAGGAAGTAAAGCTTACCTGGTACTACGGAATAGGCTACAAGTATTATTCAGCAGGTGCCGACGGCTACTATGACGCGGAAAGGGCTTATGACAAGTTTGAGAAGAAAGCTGTCTCGAAATGGGGTGTTGCGACCTATGTAAAGAAAGACGCTCTTTATTTCCGCGCTGAAGGAATCACCTTTGAGACCTCTTTTAACAAGTACGTTACGGCAGAGGAGCTTAAGGATGGAGTTGAATGCGACGGAAGCACAATCAGCTTTGTGAGAAAGCTGAACTCTGATGTGCAGACTAAGAAAGCAACGGAGCGCTCAGCCGCAATATGCGTGGAAGCAGACCAGTCGGAGTTCCTGAAATGCCGTTTCTTAGGCTCGCAGGACACTCTCTATACAGGAACTGGCACACGCCAATACTACAGGAACTGCTATATAGAGGGAAACACGGACTTTATCTTTGGAGACGGAGATGTTGTGTTTGAGAACTGCGAGATTTCCTGGGCAGGCTACTCTGACTCTAAGAATCCTGGCTACCTGACAGCGGCGCGCAACGCAAACCAGAAAGGATACCTTTTCTACGGCTGCATTGTAAGCGCAAATGAGAGCAATCTCCAGACACCGGGATATTTCGGCAGACCGTGGGGTCCTAGCGCATCTGTCGCATTTGTGAACACTGTCCTTGGCTATGACGGAATAATAAATCCGCAGGGCTGGACGACAATGAGCGGCAACAAGCCGGAGAACGCGAACTTCTTTGAGTACAACTCTCTCTGGGACAACAAGGGCGTTGATGTAAGCCACCGTGACGGAGGAAAAATAATCTCTGACGCCTCAGCCTATTCTCCGCAGAACTACTTTATTGGCTGGACTCCTGTGTATTACTCATCTCCTAAGGGCGGAGAGGCCAAGATTAAGAAGCAGAGCTTTACAACCGACGATGACATAAACACTCCTTATCCTGGACACACTGTAACACTGCATTACCAGTACACTGGAGATGATGACGATGTCTCCCTTATCCAGTGGTACAGGACCAAGGACAAGAAGGATGTGCTCATAAAGCAGAGCACAGGATATGCCGGAAAATCCTACCTGATTACAAGCGCTGACTCTGGATTCAACCTAAAGGCTGTCATAACTCCTATAAGCAGAGGAGGAAGCGCAGGCAAGGAAGCTGAGGCAAGGCTTGACAAGAAAGTCAACGACGGCTATGCGGTTCCTTCAAATGCGGCGGCAGTGCGCCCACGCGCAGAAGGAAAAGTAAATGTGTTCCTGGCATCTGACTCAACATGCAAGGACTACTCCGCGGCGGGAATGTGGAACAACGGACAGGCGCGCAATGAGGGCGGATGGGGTGAATTCCTCCAGTGCTTCTTTAACGGCGCAGTGCAGATACAGGACTATGCGAACGGAGGACGCTCAAGCAGAAGCTTTATAAACGAGGGCTCGCTTGAGAAGATAAGGCAGCAGATTGGAAAAGGAGACTATCTGTTTATCCAGTTCGGGCACAATGACAGCTCAAACGCCGCCGGCTATCTTGAGGACCGCTATGTTCCGCTCGGAGAGCCTAACAAGAAAGGAATCTATCCGATTACAGAGGGAAGAAAGGTGCGGACTCCTGACAGCCTTATAGACAAGTATGGAACGACTTTCTATGCGTACAACAGCGGAGGCACTTACAAGTGGTATCTGATGCAGTATGTGAATGTGGCGCTTGAGGCAGGCGCGACACCTGTTCTTGTGACTCCTGTAAGCAGAATGTACTTTGACGGAAAGGGAAGAATCACGCCTCACCACGACTCAAAGGACACTTCAACGAAGACACAGATTACAAGAAACAATGCTTATGTCGACGCTGTGCGCCAGCTTGCAAAGGAAAAGAAGATTCTTCTTATTGACGGGTTTGAAATCACAAAGGCGCTGTACGAGAAAGCATACTCTGACTGCGGGAACAACACAGAGGCGCGCGAGCTTATGTTCCCGGGCGACTCTACACACAACAACAAGCTCGGAGGATTTGTAGTTGCCGGAGAGTTCGCAAAGGAAATCAAGAAGAACATTCCAGGACTTGCGCCTAGCATCGTTCATCCGCGCAATGCGATGGGAGAGAACAATGACGGAAAAATCTTGTTCACTGTGGACCAGGACGGAAAAATGGACAGCTATGACAAATACTGGATCCGCTACGAGCAGGCCGTAATGGACAGCTTGGGAAAATAAGATAATAGAACTGTTTGAGCAACCTGTCTGTTTTTAGTAGAATGTCTTTTATGGAAGATATGGTTGCTAATACAGACAGAAACTTTAACGCGCGTCATAGGAACAAGGCCGTTATCGCCGCTCTCTGCGGAGCCTGTGCGATAGCGGTCATTTTTATTTCCTTTTTTATATGGTCATCATCATACTTAAAGCCGGAGAAAATCAGGCCGCTGACACAAGAGCAGCAAAGCTCTCTCATATCTTTTCTTGACCAGACCTATCAGGCGGAGCGGGGGGAAACTCTAAGGCCTCTCCCCTACCAGACACTGCCCGCCAGCCTTGACATTGCGGCTCAGTCTGCAATCATAGTGGATGCGTCCAACGGATGCATTCTCTTTGAGAAAAACGCTGACGAGGTTATTCCGCCGGCTTCTATAACAAAGCTTTTTGTAATGTACATTGTGTTCAAGGAAATTGAGGAGGGAAACATGTCTCTGGACGAGCTTGTCTCGCCTCCTGAGAACAGCTGGGCAATAAACCTGCCTTCCGACTCAAGCCTTATGTTCTTAGGACAGGGGCAGTCTGTCACTGTGAGGGAGCTCTTAAAAGGCCTTGCTGTGGCATCGGGAAATGACGCGGCGATTGCTCTTGCATACAAGATTTCCGGCAGCACAAGGGATTTTGTCGCAAGAATGAACTATGAGGCAAAGGCTCTCGGTCTTGCGCACACACATTTTGAGGAGCCCAGCGGATATTCTGAGAAAAATGTTACGACTGCGCGGGAGCTTGCGCAGTTCTGCAGAATATACATAAACCGATTTCCAGAAAGCCTTAGAGACTATCACAGCCAGACAGAAATTCGCTATCCGCTTGAGCAGAATCTTCCAAGCTGGCAGAAAGCGAAAGGTGACAGCATGGCTGTGTACCAGAGGAACACAAACCCTCTTCTTGGCAAGATGGAGGGATGCGACGGTCTCAAGACAGGATTTATATATGAAAGCGGCTACAATCTTGCTCTTACAGCGGAGAGAGGCGGAGTGCGCTTTCTTTCTGTGACGATGAGAGGCCCTGGAACTGGAGCAAAGCAGGGAAACTTCTACAGGGTAAAGGATGGCTCTACTCTCATGGAATGGGCTTTCTCCTCGTTCGCAGACTGGCGGCCATGGCAGAAAACTGCGCAAAGCTACACAATCGCTTCACCCGGCGCAAAGCAGAAATTTGTCAATCTTGTTCCAGCCTGGACAAACTCTCTTACTGTTCCACATATAAAAGGCGCGACAGCCCAAGATGACGCTGACAGTGTTACTGTGGAAGTGAGAATACCTAGATACATCTTTGGAGGAACTCAGGCTGGCTCTGTCTATGGGCAGATTGAATACAAGCTTGACGGCAATACCTTAGAAAGCGTGCCTCTCGTGGCAGACAGGACAATTGCGTCTGCAAGCCTCTGGGGAAAGTTCTGGGGAAAGCTTGCGGAGCTAAGGCTGACAAAAGAGCCGGAACAGAAGGCAGAGAACTAGGGCTGAAGATTCTTGAGGCTTACTACCTCAAATCCCTCGTTCAAGAGAGAGCTTATTAAAAGATCAAGCTTCTCATAGAGATAATCGCTTCTAGTGCCTGTTGATATGCCTGTGCTTACAGGAATCACTGAGCCGTCTGTCGCATTCTGCACATAGAATTTAACCAGCTCAGATGCAGAAAGGTAGCCTGGTTTTCCGGCAGCCGCATCCTCCAATGTGACAGTGTCAAGGCTGAACCGGCCCGCTTCTATATAGCGGTATCCGCAGTTTGCTCCCGCATCCTTGATAGGCTGCGTGGACTTATACATCGGTGTATGCCAGATAAGATTCAGCTCGCTGCCTGTAGCCTGGAAGAATTCATCCTCGTTGCGCCCCAGTCCTCTGCGGATAAAGTCCTCGTCAATAACAAATCCCTTTGCTGTAAGATCTGCGTTTGTAAAGAACATGGAGCCGCAGTCAAATCCGCTTTTTGCTATCTGCCTTGTCTCTTTTGGATAGCGGCGGATAAACTCACCATTGACAAAAAACACAGCCGGAACATTGTATTTTTTTAGAGTATATAGAACGGAGCTTAGACCGCTTGCATCGTCAAGGGCATCCACTGCGATGGAAACCCGTCTTAGGGAATCCGACTTTACCGCTGTCTCCGGAAAATAAGGCCTTGTAACAGCCTTGCCTGAGAGTGTGCGCACATAAAGAGTGTTTGTATATTTCTGGTTAGGGGTCTCGCCTGTAAAGACACGGTATCTTCCGTTCTGCACATACTTCTCTATGCCCTCTGGCGCAACCTGCCGCCTGGACCATCTTCCGCTTGCCATATCATAGTCATAGAACACATTTTTTTGCACAGCATCCTCAGCGCAAACCGCCACATCTGAATTCCAGAAAACATTTGCGCTGGCAGAAAGAAAAAGAACCTTGCTGATGCCCTTTTCCCCGTCTTTTCCAAGCGTCCACTCCCTCACTGTTGACTCGCCGCCTGCAAATATGACATTGCTTCCGTTCCAAAGATATGAGCATACTTTCTCATCATCCAGCCGCCCTATGAGCTTCCAGGTGTCAATGTCGTAGACAAAAAGACTCTTGTCCTGTGAGTAGCAAAGGCGCTTTCCGTCTGCGCTCAAAGCCGGCTCCCCTGCGTCTGTCATAATAGCAAGAAATGTCATGCCTGAGCCAAGATTGTAAACCGCTGATTTCTTTACTCCGTCCTCAAAGCCCAATGTGTCTATCCAGAGAACGCACCTAGACACAGATGTCCAGAATGTCTTTATATCGATTATTGTTCCAGAGGGATCTGTCACCGGCCGTGAATAAACAGTCTCAAGATACTCAAAACCTGCTCCGCCAATCATAAAGAGACTTACGATTTTTCCAGACTGGACAAGAACGATAGAATCAGCCTTTGTGTTTACAGAAAAACTGTCGTGCAGAGGATTGAACATAAACGGAAGCCGTCCGTTCACAACTCCGGAACCGACCATCTGTGAATAAAGTCCGCGTGTGTAAAGCTCGTTCGCATTAATCTTGTATACGAGGTCCCTGTTTATATAGAAAAGTGTCTTTGAGTTAGCCCAGCATACGCTGCTGATTGTTCCATCGCCGATTTTTCTGTAGTCCTCAGAGAGCTGGATTTTCTGGAACGCAGCCTTTGGCTCGCAGAAATACACTGCCCCTTCTTTCTCGTAAAGGACACAGGCGCTGTCCTGGCTCCAGGCCACAGGCACTTTTCTGTAGCTTACAGGAGAATCTTTGGCAAGGACAACCTCCTGCAGTGTGGAGGCATTTCTTAGGACCAAATCGCCTGCGCATATTCCGCTTTTCTTTATATAGCATATCCACTTTCCGTCAGGGCTTGCGCTCTGCGGTGTCTGGCATTCAGAGAGACTTGGAATTCCATCTGTCCTTGTTATCCATGACAGGCTCTGATCCGCAATATTCCAGCGGGCTGTTCCCCAGCGGTTACGTATCTGAAGAACAGAACCTCTTGAAAGCAGCTCCATCTTCTCTGGATAGCACGTGAGAATCCTTGCGGTTGAGAGAGAAGCCGCATCCCCGAGAAGAGCGGTTGAATACACAGGCATCCCTCTTATATCGTGCCTTACAGAAAACAAGACCTTGTTGAGTGAATTAAGGCTAGGGTTTTCAAAGGAAATTCCAGCGTAAACACAAAAAGCGGCTGCAACAAAGACAACCGCTGAAAAAATGCTCCTTAAGAATTTGAATCTTGTCATTTAGCCATCTCCGCGCTCAATGCAAGAACCGAAAGATCCTGCTCAAGGTCGTCCAGCTGCTTCTCAAGCTCTGCGACACGCCTTGCCCTGCCTTCCGCCTGTTTCTCTTCCAGCTGCTTGAATACAGTCTCAAGCACATCTTCCCTGCTATGTTTTTTCTCCTGGCCGCACCACGGGCAATAGAGAAATTCGCTTTTTATCGTCCGGCCGCAACAGCCGCATACACAAACTGCTTCCATATCATGACTTCCTAGCTAACGCTTTATAAGGGACAACGGGTCTACAAGCTTTCCGTTCTTGTAGACTGTAAAATGAAGATGCGGGCCTGTGGAATATCCTGTTGAGCCGACAAGACCTATCCTTGTTCCCTGT
This sequence comes from uncultured Treponema sp., assembly GCA_964623405.1. Classification (GTDB taxonomy): domain Bacteria; phylum Spirochaetota; class Spirochaetia; order Treponematales; family Treponemataceae; genus Treponema_D. The sequence goes on along the minus strand of CAZURC010000013.1, from coordinate 20,651 downwards.
CCTACGGTCTGGCCTGTACGGCACAAGGTTTTTGACATGTGTCCATACAGCGTCTGGTAGCCGTTTCCATGGTTTATTATAACATAGTTTCCGAATATATTGCTCCATCCTACATAGACAACTTTTCCGCTCATTGAGGCATTTATCGGGGTTCCCATAGGGCAGGCCAAGTCTATTCCTGTATGGCTTGATGCGACACCTGTAAAAGGATCAGCCCTTCTTCCAAAATAGCTTGAGATTCTGTAGCCGGCGGAAATAGGACATACAAAAAGCTCGCCCATAGCCTTGCGCAAAGCTGATGAGTCCATTCTTGCCCCGGGAATAAAAAGCTCCTGCCCGATAGCAAGCGCGCCGTCCGCAAGCTCGTTCACATCAACAATCTCGGAGACACTGACCTTATACTTTGCGGAAACAGAAGAGAGAGACGCTCCTTTTTCAACAGTATAGGAAATACCGTCCTGATTTGGAATCCTGAGCTTTTGTCCGGCACGCAAAGTCCTTACGTTGTCAATTCCATTCACGGAAATCAATGTAGAGATGTTTGTAAGTCCGAACTTAAGCGATATTGAGCTGATTGTGTCTCCGCTCTTTACCTTATAGGTCTCGTAGGAGACAGCCTTTCCAAGCCCGACAGAAGAAGCGGTAAGAATTTTGCCGTCATCAGAGAGAACGTTGCCATTCTCATCAACATTTGCCCCGTCTTCCTGCATTGCAAAATTGCCCATCGCAGAGTCCAAAAGCTCCAGGTCTCCGGCAAAGCTGCCTTCAATTCTTAAGGGGCCTGTAAAGCTTGATAGATAGGCAGATGCCTTTATAGAAACATAAGGAACAAGAATGCAAAGAGCTAGAGATGCGGCGATAAAAGAAAGACGCGCAGGACGCAGAAAAACTCTGACATTTATTCTCGGGAAATGAATCTTAGGGAAAGCAATCGAGGGCAGCGCTCTTTGCCCGGCTATAGCGCGCGAAAGTCCTCTTGTTCCAGTCTTGAGCTTTAGCAGGAATTTCTTGGAGCGGAACGCATTTTTCTGACCTTGTGAACCGCCTACATAACTTATAATCTGCATATATCTATTATCGGAAATGAAAATACGGTATATTAGAAAAAAGATGTCTGAGATAAAACTGTCAGAATCAGCAAAGTCGGTAATTCTCATGGCCTGCATAGGTCTTGCCATAGGTCTCGTGCTCAAGCTTTTTGCCATTGACATTCTCCATGTGTCAGGAGTTTCTATGGAGCCGGCAATCCATGACAGGTCAACATTGATTGTGAACAGGCTCGCCTTTGGCCTTGCTGTTCCTTTTTCCGGCCATCTTGCGCTGCAGTGGAGCAAACCCGCAGTCGGGGATGTTGTTATTTACCTATATGACAACAAGATAGTTGTAAAGCGCTGTGTCGCTGTTGAGGGGCAGTTACTAGAATATTCAGAAAATCCGGTATATAATTTAAAGGTAGGGGATAAAAACATTCCGCTCTCAAAGCTCCAGTATGCGCGTCTCAAGGACACGGACAAGGTTCCAGAAGGATATATCCTTGCGATAGGAGACAACTATGCGCAGTCGGTTGACTCCAGGGACTATGGCTTTGTATCAATGCGGGATGTGCTTGGGAAAGTTCTATGCAAATGAACGGTTATCTAAAAAAGCTAAGGGTTTACATACTCTGTGGTCTTGCCGCCGCATTTGCGCTATATGTTCTTTTTAACTACGCTGTTCTCGCATTCTCAAAAGTCCCGGAACCCCGCGCCTCCTCTCCGCTTGTGCAGCGCGGCTCTATTCTTGACAAGAACGGAAAGACTCTAGTTGTCTCCACCAATTTCTACCATGTCGGGGTAACGCCCTCTGCGATAAAGGATGTTGAGCAGTTCGCCAGTCTGTTCGCCCCTGTTCTTGAGCTTGATGAGAGCGCGCTTGTCTCGACAATAACAAGCTCCTCTGATGCGCAGTTTGTATATATCAAGAAGAAAATCGACCAGAACACCTATGAGGTCCTAAAGGAGATTACTGACAACAACGGCCTTTATTCTGCGGTAAGATTTGACAGGATTCCAGGGCGTGTGTATCCGGAAAAGGAGCTGGCGAGCCAGGTAATCGGCTACATGGGAAGCGACGGCACAGGCTTGTCCGGAATTGAATACACCCAGCAGAACACGCTTTCTCCGCCTGTAAATCCCGATACACCGTCTGATGTGCAGGGGAAAAATATTTATCTTACGCTTGACGCGAACCTTCAGTTCAAGCTTGAGAAAATAGCGAATGACGCAATTGAAAGAACCCAGGCGGCTAGCCTTATGCTCGTGGCGGCAGAAGCCAAGACCGGAGAGATTCTTTCTTATATATCACTGCCGGCCGCAGACTTGAACAGCTACACGAAGGCAAGCCCCGATGAAATGAAAGACAGGCCGGCGACGGAAAGCTATGAGCCGGGCTCTGTCTTTAAGATTTTTTCCATTGCCTCTTTCTACGACACCGGTGTGATTTCGCCCGATGACATTTTCCTTTGCGATGGAATTTATGAGAAGAGAACCGCTAGCGGCGAAAGGATAAGGATTACCTGCCTTGACCATCATGGGTGGATAACTGCAAGGGATGCCCTTAAATACTCATGCAATGATGCGCTTGCGCAGATGTCAGAAAGAATAGAAAGCGAGCAGTTCCTTGCAAGAATCAGGAGCTTTGGATTTGGCTCAAGAACGGGAATTGAGCTTCCTGGAGAGACGGCCGGCTCAGTCCGCGACACAAGCGACAGATACTGGTCGGCCCGCTCCAAGCCGACAATTGCAATCGGGCAGGAAATCTCTGTAAGCGCGCTGCAGATGGTAGAGGCGGCGACAGCAATTGCAAACGGAGGCTATCCAGTCCAGCTCACATTGATTAAGAAAGTTACGGCAAAAGACGGAACAGAGGAATATATCCATGCGCCGAGCTTTAAGAAGCAGATAATAAGAGACGAGACGGCAAGATATATTTTAAGCTGTATGCAGACTGTCGCAGAGACAGGAACAGGCTCAAGGGCAAACTTAGGAGATATTTCAATTGGCGTAAAGACGGGAACAGCGCAGATGGCAGATCTTGTGAACGGAGGATATTCAAAGACGGACTTTGTGTCAAACTGCATTGCAATATTTCCTGTCGAGAACCCTGAGATAATACTTTACATCGTAATTGAAAAAGCAAAGGGAGAAACTTATGCGGGGCGTATTGTAGCTCCAGTAATTGGAGAAGCGGCAAGCGTTATTATTGACCATCTTGGAATGAGCCGCGGAGGGGCCGCAAGCCTTGCGCATTCAGGACTTATAAAAATTGAAGGCGATGATAAGATAACGGTAGGCAGCACCGTTCCGGACTTTACTGGACTCCCGAAGCGCAGCCTTCTACAGCTTTTAACCAGAGATGACATCAAGATAAAAGTGAATGGCGATGGATGGGTTACAAGCCAGACCCCTGAGCCAGGCCAGCCTCTCACTAAGGACACAGAAATTGAGCTGTTTTTGGAGTAAGAACATAGAGCTTTTTAAGGAAAGATTCCCTGCTCTTGCCAATAGCTTTGCTCTTGATGAGAGCATGGCGCCAGACTTTGACTTTTGGGAAGTGATGCCTTCAAAATCGGGCGAGCTTACAGCCAAAGAAGACGGCCATTTTATTCATTCAGCATACAGTCCCTTGAGAGAAGCGCATGGAGCTGTAAAGTCGGCAAGGAAAGACAGCATAGACAGCGCTGTATTTTTTTCCATGGGCCTGGGCTATGCTCCGCTTTGCTGGGCAGAGACTTTTCCAAATGACACTGTAATAATAATAGAGAAAGTTCCAGACTATTTTTTTGCCGCGCTAAGATACGTTGACTTTACGCCTCTCTTCAGGCATAAAAGCCTTATAATTCTGCTGCAAGCCTCTCAGGAGGATGTTACAGCGGTAATCGAAAGCACATGCGGCTTTAAGCATTTGGCCGTCATAGAAAGCAAGCCGCAAAGCGCTCATGCTCAAGTGTACTTTGAGTCCTTGCGGCTCCTGTTTGAGAGAAACAGGCAAAAGGACAGCATAAACTCTGCTACGCTCGAGAAGTTTTCTTATCTATGGCTGCGGAACAGCTGCAGAAATTTGAAGGCCTTTGCAGAGCTTGACGGAGTGGAAATCTATAAGGACAAGTGCCCGACTTCTCTTCCAATGCTTCTTATAGGAGCAGGTCCGACTCTCTCAGAGGCTCTGCCGCATTTAAGAAAGCTGAAAGAAAGATGCCTTGTTGTCGCCGTAGATACGGCCTTGTGCGCCTGCCTTGCCGCAGGAGCTGAGCCGGATTTTATTGTGCTGACCGACCCTCAGTATTACGCATGGCGCCATATTGCAGGCCTAAAAAGCTCCGGCTCTGTGCTGATTGCAGAGTCCGCCGTTTATCCGCCGGCATTCCGGTTTTCCTGCCGTAAGAAAGTTCTGTGCTCGTCTCTTTTTCCACTGGGACAGTATTTTGAGGAGAGAATGGGCACAAAGGGAAAGCTCGGGACAGGAGGCTCTGTCGCCACTACCGCATGGGATTTCTGTGTGTTTGCCGGCGCTAAGACAATATACTGCGCCGGATTGGACTTAGGCTATCCTAAAGAGGAAAGCCATATCCGGGGATCGCTTTTTGAGGAGAATGCCCACAGGAAAAGCTCAAGGCTTGCCACTGCAGAAAGCACGCTTGCCGTCTCGCTGCTCACGGCAAACAGAGCAGATGCTTTGGACTACAGCGGCAAAAAATTAGCTACCGACAGCAAAATGAGGATGTTCGCATGGTGGTTTGAAAGCCAGGCGAAAAAATACAGCGATGTAAAGTCATACTCCCTCTCAAAAAAATCATACGCAATTCCGGGATTTAACTATAAGAGCATTGACGAAATCCTTGAGCAGGAAGAAAAGACCGCTTTGCGTGAGAAGTTCTTTGAATGTGAGAAGATTGCTGAGCATTTCAAAGATAAGCAAGAGAAAGATTTTAATGACGCTATGGATTTCTTGCGGCGAGGGATGTCAGAGCTTTATGAGCTTGCAAAAAAAGGTCTGTATACAGCGGACAGCATGTTAAAAGAAACAGCTGCGGGGAATGGGAAAATACAACGAGCGGTAAAAACCCTAGGGGAAATAGACTCCGCAATTCTTAGCTCACAGTTCAAGCAGACGGCATCCCTTGTCTTTCCAACAGAGAAGTCACTTGAAAAAATATTCTCCGAGATGATTTTTCCAGAAGACAAGACCGCCGCTATGTTCATGCGCTCAAGAACGATTTACAGAAAGCTTATGGATTCAATCTCCGAGTATAGAAAATACCTGGACTGAGACAATATTCTTCTAGGAAGAATAAAATTTCTAAAGTGCGCAGATGTTCTTTTCGATAATAGAAATGTCTTTGACAAAAAACAGGACGCGGGAAGCAAAAAGCATCTTTAATTGTCTTGACTTCCCGGAACATCCAGACGCCTTGCAATAAGCAAAGACATCACGCCGTATTTATCAGCGGCTCTCCATGTTAAAAAAGAGAAGAAAAGTGTAAGGTTTCTTCTCTTTTTTTATTTTAAATCCTTAAAATTGCTATTAATATCTCCGCTGCGTTCCCCTTCTCCTTGCAAAAGCGCTTTACGGGAGGCTCTAAAAACTTCAGTTTTTAGAGCTAACTTTGAAAAGACGATGTTTTAACTCGTGATATTTTAACGAGTTAAAACTCGCAGGCATCTTGAAAAAAATATTTTTTTCAAGATGCCCTTATATTATTTTACCTTTATGCCGATACTAAAAAAGGCGCAGTGGAGCCAATGGAGCAAAAATGAATTCTTTTTCTGTAGCAACATTAAACAGTGATACATTTTTTACCCAGGATCTTGTATTGGACAAAAATTTTCTGCTGCTTAATTCAGCTTGTCCTTTCAATGAAAGCTTAAAAAAGGCGCTTATTGACTGGGACTTTAAGACTGTGTACTCAGAGGGGCTGCACAAAGGAATCGCAGCCTCAGAAGGCGCGGCATCTATTCCACTGCCAACAGAATTTGAGACAATAACAATTGATGAGGCTGGCAACTTAAAGACAGAGAAGGAAATTGAGGCCGAAAAAAAACAGAATACGGGCAGCAATGTAAAGAAAGTAATAGCAGAGGCTCATTCATCCCAGGGAGACACAGAGAAGTCAAGAATGGTAGCAGTACGCACTGTCTACAACGAATATATGAACTACATAACCGCAGTCTACACGCATTATGCGACACACAAGGTTCTAAGCTACAAGGATCTTGAGGAGAATGTAAAGGAGCTTTGCATTTTTATAAAAGACAACCGCCGGTTTGTGCTCAGACTGACACCAGACCAAGACACAATTACCAAGAACTATCTTATAAGCCACAGCATGAGGTCAACCGTAATCGCAATTGTAATCGGTCTGCAGCTCCAGCTTCCTCTTTCTAAGCTGATTGACCTGGGAATTTGCTGCATTCTGCATGAAATCGGGCAAATACGCCTTCCTCCTCAGCTCTATATGACAGACAGGCGACTCACTCCGTCGGAACACACAAAGCTGGCTACTCACACAATACTTGGCTTTAACATAGTAAAAGAAAACAATTTCCCGACACAAATCCAGCTTGGCGTTCTTGAGCACCATGAGAGAGAAAACGGAAGCGGCTATCCACGGCACCTTGTTGGAAACCAGATTGATATTTTCGCCAAAATAATAGCGGTTGCATGCAGCTTTGAGGCTATAACCGCTCCACGTCATTTTAAGCAAGCGCGCTCTAGCTATGAGGCCATGGTTGAAATCCTAAGAAATGAGGGGAAACAGTTTGACGACACTGTGATAAAAGCACTGCTCTGCTCTCTCTCACTATTTCCAATCGGGGCCTATGTATATCTGATCAACGGAAAAATAGCTCAGGTTACAGATGTGAATCCTAATACTCCCGGAAATCCTATTGTCTCAATACTTGGAGCAAAAGACACCTCTGGAAATCCTGTTACCATCCAAACAGATAACGGAGCAAACAAAATAGTCCGCGCCTTAAACAAGCAGGAAAGCGCAGATATTATAAAGGCTCTCACAGCACGAAAATAAAGTCTAGTTAAAGAACTGGCGGGTCTTTTCCATCTCCTGGATAAACTTATCGTCAATATTAGGCGGGTTTTCTGAAAAATAAAGAATTTGCTGCAGCTCTTCCTTGCTGTGTGCTCCCCAAACAGGAACCGCATAGTCAAACTGATTAAAGAAACCTAGCGCAAGCGGAATATCCTGAATTACGCCGCCGCACAGGGGCTGCATGGCAATAAAACCGACATCTCTTTCCCTGCTGTCAAAAACAAGCTCCTGTATTTCCTGGGAACAAAGCAAGTTGAATGGATATTGCAATGTCTCCCAGGGACCGGCAGAGCTTAAGACTTCCCTAGCGAGATCAAAGCTTTCTGTACAGACACCGATATGATGTATAACGCCGTCGTTCTTAAGGCTTAAAAGCTTTTCAACAATTCTGTCCTCGCCGTCAGCTTTGGGAAGGAAAGAGGGATTGTCAAGCTGATAGAGATCTATGTAGTCGGTTTTTAACGCAGTCAAGCTAAGGTCAATATCACTGGCAATCTCATCAGAGTCATGCGCATGAGTCTTTGTCGCAACATAAATATCCCTTCGGATTGAGCCGTGAAGCGTGTTTCCTAGCCTTATCTCGCTCTCTTCTGTTGAGCGGGAGGTATCAAAGAAATTGATTCCTCCTTCATACGCGCTGCTGATAATTTTTGCGGCTTCCTCGTCATCGGCTACATTGGCAAGAGCCATCGCGCCAAGCGCAGTCCGGCTTACAAGGAGATTGGATTTTCCTAAAGCAACATAATCCATAAACTAATGGTCAGTGGGCGGCAGACCAGCTGCCGGCAAATCAATAACCGGCAACTAGCCGCCAATAGACTTGATGCTAGCGCGCGACAGGCTTGTAGCTTTTTATCGCGCTGAACAGGAATGAGTGCAAATCAGAAAGCTTTACACGCTCCTGCTCCATTGAGTCGCGGAAGCGCACTGTGACGGTGTCAAAAAGCGGATTGGCGCTGCCGTCATCTTTTGTTTTCTGGATTGTGTCGTAGTCAACTGTCACACAGAAAGGAGTTCCGACTTCATCTTGTCTTCTATAGCGCTTTCCGACTGTGCCCGACACATCATAGTCGGTAACAAAATCCTCTTTTAAAAGATGCTGGATTTCCTTTGCCTTTTCTGCCAGACCGTCTTTTTTCATAAGAGGGAGCACAGCGACTGTGATTGGCGCCAGGCGAGGATCAAGGTGAAGCACTGTGCGATAATCCTCTTTTCCGTCTTTTCCAACATTCTCTTCCTCATAAGCCTCGCAAAGGAACATAAGAAAGTTGCGGTTAAGACCTGCGGAAGTTTCTATTACATAAGGGATGTATTTTTTGTTTCCGTCATCCTGGTCAATATAGGACATATCTTTCTTTGAATACTGCTGGTGCTGTGAAAGATCAAAGTCCGTGCGGGAATGTATGCCTTCAACTTCCTCAAAGCCAATAGGGAATTTATAAGTAATATCGTAGGCATCCTTAGCATAGTGCGCAAGCTTGTCATGATGATGCCATTTCAGGTGGCTCTCCGCGATACCGTACTTAAGATAGAAAGACCAGCGCTCTTTGCGCCATCGGTCAAAGGTCTCGTCTTCTGTTCCAGGCTTGCAGAAGTATTCCATTTCCATCTGCTCAAACTCGCATGTCCTGAAGATAAAGTTCTTAAAGATAATCTCGTTTCTAAATGATTTTCCTACCTGGGCAACTCCGAAAGGAATCTTCATTCTATTTGACTGCACTATGTTCTTGAAATCCGTAAAGATTCCCTGGCAGGTTTCCGGCCGAAGATAGATAAGATGAGTATCATCGGCAACAGGCCCCTGGTAAGTCTTGAACATAAGGTTGAATTCACGTACAGCTGTGTACTTTCTGTTTTTTGAGTGGCAGGCGGGACAGTCGATATTCGCATCGATATAAGCCTTCATCTCCTCATGCGACATTGTATCAACAGGTTTTCCTGGATCCTTGTCTGGATTAGCGGCAACAAAGTCCTCTATAAGCTTGTCCGCGCGGTGGCGTGCCTGGCACTCAAGGCAGTCAACCATCGGATCGGAAAAATGGTCAACATGGCCGGAAGCTTTCCAAGTTGTATGATGCTGGAAAATTGCAGAATCAAGCCCCACCACATCATCATGAAGCTGCGTCATCTCCTTCCACCAGGCATTCTGAATATTGCGCTTAAAATCAACTCCAAGAGGACCATAATCCCATGCTCCGGCCTGTCCCCCATAAATTTCTGATGCCTGATAAACAAAACCGCGTCTCTTGCAAAGAGAAATGATTTTATCTAGCGTACATGCGTGCGGATCGCCCGCTGTCTTTTCGTTCTTAGCCATTTCTTTTCTCCATTACTGTCTGCCGCTGGTTTGCGGCAAATCATAGAACAATTGTAACATAATTTTAAATAAGTGAAAACAGACACGCAGTCTGCATCGGAATATAATAGAAGCAACCTGCTCTAAAACCACAGTCTCCGAGCAGGCTTTATATAACAGTATCTTTTTTGGAGGATAAAATGAAAAAGATTCTTATGACAGCCTTTGCAGTATCTTTCTGCGCAGGTCTTGCAAGCGCGCAAGTTTTGGACAAGCAGCAGATGAAGAACACCGCATGGATAGGATTTGGAGCGCCAGTTGACGGCGACACAATGTTCTACGGCTTTACAGACACTTTCCAGGCACGGTTTGACATTGGAAAGTTCACAATTGAAGGAATGCTGAACTGGGGATTTCTTGCAAACTATGACAATGAGGGGGATGTTGACAACTTTGTATTCGGAACATCAAATCTAAATCCTCTTTCCTTAAAATATGGTACACGCTCTGGAGGCTATCTTGCCGGCGACAACACTGTTGGGGTCGATGGGTATAACAATCAGGCAAATGTCTCAAACACTATCCAGGACTCTTACTATGTGAACTTTATATGGCATCCGACAAAAAATTTTGACTTTGGAGTCGGAACAAAGCTTAACTGGCAAGTAGGTCCAGCCCCGCGCTACGGCAACTGGCTCTGGGAATCTGACTCCCATGTACGGCAGGGAGGCTTCTCTACGAGCTATGATGACCGCGCGGGAGCCGTGACACAGACATCATCTGAATATACTGGCACGTATAAGTACACGGTAGACAAGCCCGGCTCGGCGGATGTTGTAGGTTTTGTTCCTTTCGCAAACAAATACGCAAAGCGCGCTCTCGGTGTCCGCTATAATTACGACACAAGCAATGTAAAATTCCAGATTGGCGCCGCTGTTCCTAACGGATTCAATACAGACGATCCGGCTGTGAACTTTGGACTCAAGCTGTTCCCTGTAAAATGGCTTGGACTTGCCGCGGCAATAGAAGGTGCCTTTGATGAGCAGGCGAATTTCTACACGGGAGCCACAATCGGAGCAGACAATTTTGTTCTTGATCTCTATCTCGCCATGGACTCATTGTTCACGGACGAAAAGGATGATGAGGCTTATGGCACAGGGGCGGCCATCAGCTTTACCATTCCGAACACAAAAATCAGCCTACGGCCTGAGGTCGGCGTAAACTTTTTCCAGAATGATGACTATACTCCAGCTGTATATACAGGAGCTACACTTGCATTCGATATAAACAGCCAGCTTGGATTCAGTGTATGGGGCTCATTCGCACAAGGCTCAAGAGACAAAAACTGGGATGACCATGATTACTCTGATGACTGGGATGGAGGACATATATTCAATATAAGGCCGGAGCTTTCATTTGCGTTCTCTAAGCAGACTACTTTTGCAGTTTATGCAGACTTTGAGCAGAGAACAGCATTTGACGGAGAAAGCCGCAAGTGCTGGTCAAGCGGGCTCTTTATGACATACATATTCTAACCAGCAAGTCTATAACGGCTTGTTGACACCGAGCCCAAAGAGAGCAAAGTCTCCGCGGGCTCTGTCGCCAGGAAAATACTCTTCCATTTTGCGTGACAACTCAATCGCGGTCTTTAAGGTTGCCCCTGGAATCTTGCCGGACGGACTTTTTTCTATAAATCCAAATGCAGCGGCCTCTTGCATTACATGTGTATCCAAAGGAACAAGAAGCCGGCTCTTGTCATACCATGTCCATAATCCCAAGTCAACAGGAGAATTGTCTCTCACCATCCACCTAAGAAACATATTAAGCTTTTTTGCGGCTGAGCACTTTGAGCTGCTTACAAGAGAGCATTTTCCTTCAAAAGCCGCGCTTATAATTTGGTGAAGATAAGGATACGAGCCTTTGGGATTATTTCTCTGAACCGACAGCCATCTCTTCATAAAAAAACGGCCGATGCTTTTCTCTTCCTTTACAAACCGGCGCAAATACTCAAACAAGGCATAGATGTCTCTATATGTGTACATTCTGTAGAAGGAACCGTCTTTTCCGTCAAAATGCGGCTTATAGGCTCCATCAAGAACCCATTGGACAGGACTCATCCCGTCTCCGCTCATCATGTCAAGAACGGTCTGTACATGGCTAAGAATCTGCTCCCGTCTTCCAAATGCAAGAGAGGCGGCAATAAAAGCCACAATCTCTGCATCCTCTATGCATCCGCCTGCATCAGGCATATAGCTATGCATAAACTTAGACGGGTCATTTAAAAGAAAACTGGCGGTTTCATATTTATCCGCCAGCGCAACAATAAGATTCTTTGAAATCATTTTTGAAGTATTCTCCAGGCACAGAGCATTGCTTTCTCTGCCCCCGGAGAAGAACTATTTATTAAGGATAAACTCAACACGGCGGTTCTTCCACCAGTTGTCCTTGTCGCTTCTAGCAACCACAGGCGCCCGTCCGCCACGGCCGACAGCTGTCAGGCGGCTGGCATCAACACCATTCCTCCTAAGCTGCTCCTTGACAAATTCTGCGCGCTCCTGGGAAAGCGGCTGAAGAGCTTTTCCATACTGCGCAGTGTCCTGCGTTTCCTCAGCTTCTGTTCCAGAAACGTTGTTCGCATGTCCCTCGATTGTAACAGTATAATTCTTGAACTTGTTAAGAATCTCTGCGATACGCTTGAGGACGCGCTCATTGTTAGCTTTTTGCGCAGAAGTGATTCCGCCCTTGATTTCATCTTCTGTCTTGAAATCTGCCGCATCAGAACGGAAGATTATTGAAGGGACTGCCATCTTGAGCACATCTCCTGCTCGGATAACAAGCACATCTACACTTATTTTCCCTTCTACAGTGCTTGTCATGCCAAGTGTGTCTGTAGCTGTAAACACGTAAGGATAGTCCATTGCAGACTGAACAAGCTCGCCATTATTGCCGCGTCCATCCCATGAAATCTGTTCCGTAATTGTAGACTTACCGCCTATAGTCCAGAACGGCTTTCCATTCTCAGGGTCGCTGATTCTAAACGACCAGCTCTTAAGAGGAACAGTGCTGCTGCCCTTGAGCTGTATGTAAAGATCATCGTCTACCCCGTCATTGTCTGGAGAGAAATATCTAGGCGCAGTTCTGACAGTAAGCTGCGGAGGCGTAACAGTGCAGATGAAGGCAGAAGATATTGCGCTCACCTGGTTTCCTTTTTCATAATCGATTGAAAGATTCCCTGTGAAAGCGCCTTCAGCAACCTTGCCCTCCGCGTCATTTCCATCCCAGTTGATTACAGCAGGCAAATCCTTTGTATCAGCATCAGACCATTCGCGTACAACTACTCCCTCAGGACTTGCAATCTTGAAAGACCAGCTTGAGATTCCTTCTGCGAGCGTAGTTCTGATTGCAAATCTCTGCACATCAGCAACACCGTCTGCGTTAGGAGAGAAATACTCAAGATCGGCGGTTACATAAGCCTTTGTCTCGCGCTTGTCAACATTCAGCCCAGCAATCTCGGCGGAAGCTTTATTCCCAGCGGCATCTATTGAATCGAAAACTATCTTGTAGACACCATCTGCAACTTTGTTTCCGCTGTCATCTGTTCCGTCCCATTCAAAGTCAGGAACCTGACCTTGCCATGAGTAAGTCTTTACCGCAGAATTGCTGGAGCTCAAGACTCTTGCAGTCCATTTATCCTCCGTTGAAGACTTGGCTTTTACAGGAACCGTGTCTCTTCTTCCGTCTCCGTCTGGAGAGAATACTGTATAAGGAACAGAAACCTCAATTGAAGGGGCTACAGAGTCAATTACAAACGGCTGTGCCGCCGCAGACGCTTCTGCGCCATTAGCTGAGACCGTAGAAAGAGATGCCGTATAGGTTCCGTCAGAACAGCGGCTTCCATCCGATGAAAGGCCATTCCATGAAACAGAGGCAGGAAGAGCTCTTTCTGCTGACTGTGACCACACAACGCCCCCATTCGAATCCTTTACCTCAAGAGAATAGCTCTTCACAGAGCTCCCCGACTTTACTACAGGCGTAAGCTTTACGCTTGCAACAGCAGGATTGAATGCGGAAGGGCTGGCAGTAAGGATAATTTCTGTCTTGCTTGTATCAAGAGCAAAAGATGGAGCAACAATTTTTGACGAATTTCCTGCCGCATCGCTTGCAGAAAGCCTGTAAGTATATGAGCCGTCGCTGGCAAGAGAATTCTCTGAATCAAGCCCGTCCCAGATTACTTTCTCAGGCAAATAAGAGCCAAAGTCAAATGTTCTTATTATTCTTCCAGCTGCATTCTCGATAGTTCCCGTCCAGTTCAAGACAGGAGAACCTGAATCAACAGCGACGGACTGAGTTATCTCAAGGACATCAAGATTTCCATCACCATCAGGAGAGAATGTTGTGTTCTTTAGAGTAACTCTTGCAGCGGGCGCTGTAACATCAAGCACAAACACCGGCGACTTTAACGGATCTGTCTCAAATCCGTTCAAATACTTTGCAACAACCTTTGCATAATAAGATCCTTCCCGCGCAAGCTCTCCGCTGTCATTTTTTCCATCAAACACAATAGAGGCCGGAGGATTGTCTGTCCATGAATAAGTGCGGACTGCCTTGCCGTCTTTATCTTCTATTGTGACAGACCACTCAACAAGACGGTTTCCAGTCTTTGCCTGGTCTGGAGTTGGAATAGTCACATCAAGGGAAACTGTGTCATTGACTGCGTCGCCGTTAGGAGAAAAATAACGTGAGCCGTTCAAAGTTATATTGGTGGCAGGTTTTTCCGCAGAATAGATTATATTTGTAATAACAGCCGGCGCAGAAACATTGCCGGCACGGTCAACAGCAGAAATCTTATAGGAATAAACTCCATCTTTTACCGGCACTCCGTTGTCATCGGCTCCGGTCCAGTCAAACTTTAAAGGCTCGCTTTCTGTCCATTTCAAGACACGTACAGGATTTCCAACCGAGTCCATGAATGTTCCTGTCCACAAGTCCTCAAGAGAGCCGGTTTGCCTTATAGTAAGAGAAGATTTTGCTCCCTCTCCAAAGATTTTTGCGTCCTGGGAAGGCTGTGTAAGCTCGATTTCAGGAGGAGTGTTGTCAACTATGACCGCAAGCTCGCTTGTAGAAGCTGAATTTCCATTGTCATCTGCCGCGCTGAAAGAATAATAATAAGTCCCGTCGGGAGCTGTCTCGCCATTATCCATAACACCGTTCCAAACAACAGATGAAGGAACAGTGACCCCTGACTTAGGAGTAAAAAGCTGCTTGAAGAACTTTTTAATTCCAAGCTTTTCAGGACGCTTCTCCTTGTTGCCTATGGTGCGGACAATATCTCCGTTCTCATTTCTGATTGTAAAGCTCCACTCGCTTATATAGCGTTTTTCCTTTATCTGAAGAGGAACTTCCAGAATATCCTGCACGCCGTCATTGTTAGGAGAAATATAGACAGGACCTTTCTCTGCGTAAACCGAAGCCGCAAAGAGAACTGCGGCTGTTGTCAAAATTATTTTTTTCATTATTCTTCTCCCCAAAGTATAATTTCTGGAGCTTCAGTATCCTTTAGGCCTAGATTAAGTTTTGCACCTGCACTCACCGCATTCACATTTTTATACATCTGCTTCCATGCGCCGCTTACAGTCATCTCGCTCTGTGCCCATCCCTTGCTTGCAAGAAGAGAACCATCCTTTGAGTTAAATCTAAACTGGAAACTTACCCCGACTGAAGGCATTATGTTCTTGCAGCCCTCTGAATACTCACGGGCATCATACTCCCAGCTAGAGCTTACCTTTACAGCATCAAAAATCAGGAGCTGTACGCCGGCATCAATGACAAAATCACGGAATGCGGGAAATGAGAAGTCAACGCTTGCGCCAATGTCAAAATTAGGTTTAGACAGAAGAGTTGCGGCCACTCCAGTTTTAGGTGTAGCTATTCCAGGCCAGTCCTTTGCAAAGTCATCGCCTGTAATTCCTACGACTTCTGTGTTCTTAAGAGGCTTGCCTATATTTAGAAGCGCGGCTCCAAAACGGAGATCCTTCATAAAGAGAATGTCTCCGTAATTATAGAAAGCTCCCATGTTCAGCCCGCCAAGCCAGTCTGAGTCATAGCCATAGAATACGCCCACATTAGCTCCCATGCCGACAGAAAGCTTATCCGTAACATCTTTTGCCACATTCGCTGTGAATGTTATGGAATTTCCCAGGTGCATGTCATAGAAAGGAACAAAAACTCCCTGGACAAGAAACGATGAGACACACCAGCGTGAAGGAATAAGAAGACCTGTTTCAAACGCTCCTCCGACAGACTTGTCAGACTCATCGTCGCTGTCAAAAAACATAGTTCCCGCAAGGTTAAGGACAACACGCTGCTCAAAAGCGGTAAGCGCAGGATTATTTACGATAGAATCTGGTGAGACATTAAAGAATCCGCCGCCAGCAGTTGAGTTTCCATCCGTCAGAAGCTCGGGAGAAGAGACACGAAAGAGATTCTGCCCTCCAGCAGGCGGATTGTACGCATATAAGGCCGCAGCGGCAAACAGAAGAGCCGGTGCGAAAAGATGTTTAACCTTAACCATAAATAAAACCCCCATGGCCAATTATTCACATTGGTTTATATTATATTCCTTATTAATGAAAAATTCTTTATTTTTCTGTAATTTTATAAAAAAATCGAAAAGAAGCTTATCAACCGCCGCGGCTGTGCCTAAAAAACAAGGCCTCTGAAATCCAGAGACCTTGCTGCAAGCTCAAGCCGTATTTATAACGGCATAAGCTAGGTTGAATCCTAAAAGCATTCTTCCAGAATTCTCATAAACATCTTCTCCAAGGACAAAACTTCTCTCCAAAGAGGCTTGCCGTAAATCAATCTTTAGTTACTTACAACTAACATCTTAACACTCTTTAAGTTTATTTTCAACTTACGGAAGCAATTTGTTCTTTATTTTTCTAAGGTAAATCGACTATGCGCAGTGCGCCAACTCTTAGCGGGCAGTGCGCCAACTCTTAACGGGCAGTGCGCCCAACGACACCAGGGCACACTGCATAAAGCGAAGGAGAAAAACAGATAGCCTCCAGCATTCTTCTTGTCCAATGCAAAATTATTTGATATAAGTATTTAAGGGAGGCTCTAAAAACCTCAGTTTTTAGAGCCAACTTTGAAAAGGCGATGTTGTAACTCGTGATATTTTAACGAGTTACAACTCGCAGGAATCTCGAAAATTTAATTTTTCGAGATTCCCTTAATATATTGTAGGAAATTTTGTATCCGCCTGCATTCACATGCTTAATGGGAAGGCAATTCATGGCTAAAAAATCATCAGGCACATCTTTTTTTCAGAAGTTTTTTGAGTCTCTATTCAACGGCAATGATCCTGAGGCTCAAAAGAAGCGGCAGCTTAAATCTATCGCTAAGAATCTTTCACATTCCGGATACAAATTCTACAGAGCCGGCTCAGACCAGATTCTTCCGGCATTTGCAAAATTTTTCTACGATGTCTATAAAATCATTTATCCTGCGCAAATTTTCTTTCAGGGGCAGCCTAATCCGAATTTTTACAAGCACCTTGCCGTAGACTTCTCGCTCACCGAGCCTCAGAAACAGCGGGCAGATAATCTTTCTGAAGAGACAATTATATCGCTTTCAAAGAACATGAAGTTCACTGAGCTCAAGCAAAAGATAAGACAAGATATAGAGACTTTTGTATCGGACTTTGACATTGACAAGGCGACAAGAATAGACAGCATCTATACAAAGCTTCTAGGATTCAAGTCTTTCTGCCTATATGACTTCTATTTTATGCTTAAGAAATTCGACTCAAGTCTGAAGGAAGGCGAATTCAACCATACTCCTAAGTTTGACCCGATAGACGGCTCATATATCGCCGAGGATCTAAAGGACTTTACCTCTATACTCTGCTCAATTCCTCTGGACGAAGACTGGAGCGATCTTATGGCTTTATTCAAAGCCGCGCGCGGCTCTGAGCCGATAAAATCCGGCCAGTGGAACAAGGTCATGCAAAGACTCCGGCAGCTTCGTGACGGGCGTGTGTTTGACATGATAATACAGCTTACAACAAAGAATCCTGGCTATTTTACAGACACAGCCATAAAGCAGGAACATGTCGTAGAAACCTATATAGACACGACAAAAAAACAAGCGGAAGCGGCTATAAAGAAACTCGAAAGCGAGCAAAAGAATTCAAGGATAGACAGTCTTCTTTCTCAGATATTCAACACTAACTCTATTGTAATCCTAAAGCACTACACAGAAAGCGCAAGCGCTCCGATTGAGCGCAAAAATATCGGAAGCTTTGAGTACGCAAGACCTCTTAACTACCTAAAAGCATTCCTTATTGAATTTGTAAAGCGCGATGTCCGTGAGTATGCGGATTTGATTCTTATACGCGGAAAATGGACAATGGCTCAGCTTTCATCAGACATGAGCGAGCAGTTTCACCAGATGATGGATGCAAGCGATGAGATAACC
The DNA here is from genome assembly GCA_964623405.1 of uncultured Treponema sp. Lineage (GTDB taxonomy): Bacteria > Spirochaetota > Spirochaetia > Treponematales > Treponemataceae > Treponema_D. Next base: position 2,787 of record CAZURC010000013.1, on the reverse strand, counting down.
GCATTTGACGAGAAGATGGCAGAGGAAGGAGAGATAGGCTCAAAAATAAAGACGCTTCTGCCGCGCGCTGACAGGGACCGTGAGGCTGGAAACATTATAAGGACAATCCTAAAGGACGTGAATTCCATGGCCCGTGAGTATATCGTGAACACATCTAAAGCTATGGTTAATTTTGCAAAAACCCTGAAGCTTGTAATAGAAGACCATAAGAAGCCGAAAGGCGAGATGATAATGAACTGGAAAGAGCTGGAGAGATTCGCAGAGCATTCCATAGATCAGCTGGGAGTCGAGGTCTATAAGAAAATCTACCTGTTTGTCCAGCTGATGCAAAGCGAGCTGCAATAGGCTGTTTTAACTGAGCTTATCGTTTCTTGAGTATTTTCTCTGACAGCTTAGTACCCGCAAACTGGATGGCGGCTACAAGCACAATGATAACAACAACAGAAGCAAGCATTATGTCCGTACGGAATCTTTGATAGCCGTAACGGATTGCAAGGTCGCCAAGACCGCCTCCGCCAAGTGTTCCCGCCATTGCCGAGTATGAAATCAAGTTGATTATGGTCAATGTAATGCCGCTGACGACAGAAGGAAGAACTTCCGGCACAAGAACCTTGTATATAATCTGCCAGTTTGTAGAGCCCATGGCGCGGGCTGCCGTTATTACACCGGGGTCAATCTCGATAAGAGCTGTCTCGATAACACGGGCAACGAAAGGAGCCGCGGCAATGCTCAATGGAATGATTGCCGCGGATGTTCCGATTGCAGTGCCTAGAACAAGACGTGTAAAAGGCAGAAGAACTATCATGAGTATGACAAAGGGAAATGAGCGCAGCACATCAATAATGCGGCTCAAAACCATATTGAATACAGGCCGCGGAGTAATTCCTGTTGCGCCAGTTATAAAAAGGAGAATTCCAAGAGGAAATCCAATCAAGACTGCAAAAAGAGTTGAGAAGAACACCATGACTAAAGTCTGCAATGTAGACACACCTACAAGCTGAATAATCTGCATTATTTTTCAACCTCCACGCCATTGTCTCTTAAGAAGGATATAGCCCTATCTATTTCCTGCGAAGCGCCTATGAAATCAACAAGCATGGTGCCGACTTTCTTGTCCTGCACTGACTGGATTCCTCCAGCGCGCACGTTGTACTCAACATCAAACTTCTTGGCAAGCTGGCTTAAAAGAGGAGCGTCTGTCTTGTCGCCTGGAAAACGGAGCGTATAGTTTCCGCCATCTGCGCTCCAGCGCACAAAGCCATTCTCATTCTCAATTTCCTCCATGTTGGATATGCGCGCGATAAAGTCCTTTGTAACGGGTGTTTTCGGGTGCATAAAGATATCCTCGACCCGCCCGCGCTCTACGACCATACCCTCATCTATGACCGCAACCTCAGCGCATGCGTCACGGACAACTTCCATCTGGTGCGTAATCATGACAACAGTGAGATTCATTTTCTTCTGGATTTCCCTGATAAGATCCAGAATCTGCCTTGTTGTCTGTGGATCCAGCGCGCTAGTCGCTTCATCACAGAACAATATATCAGGATTGTTCGCAAGCGCGCGCGCAATAGCAACCCTCTGCTTCTGGCCTCCGGAAAGCTGGCTCACCGGCGATTTTGCCCTGTCGGCCAGGCCAACAAGCTCCAAAAGCTCAGCGGCACGTTCTTTTATCTGCGGCTTTGGAACACCGCAAATCTCAAGCGGATAAGCAATATTCTGCTGCGCATTGCGGCTTGAGAAAAGATTGAAATTCTGAAAAATCATGCCAATTCTGCGGCGCTGTCCAATAAGCTCTTTTTCCGGCAAGTTGTCAACGCGTCTGTCTCCGTACCAAACTTCCCCTGAGTCCGGCTTCTCAAGAAGACTTACGAGCCTGACGAGAGTAGATTTTCCCGCGCCTGACTTTCCGATTATTCCGAATATCTGGTTTGACGGAATATCGAGACTGACACTATTGACAGCATGAACATCGGCGGCGTTTTCTGTTTTATAGACTTTGTTGAGGTTTTTAAGATGAATAACCATATAGCTGCGTCCTATTATATAAGAATTCGAAAGCCTATTCCACTGAGCGCAATTTTACTAAAGAGAGGCTCTAAAGACAAAACAGATCCGGCTTCCAGCTACTTGAGCACAGAGTCTACAAGTTTCTTAAAATCCATATCAAGCTTTAGTCCCGAAGAAGAAAGATTCGCATCGATATGATAAGTTCCATCTCCTTCATCTACAATTGCGTCCGAATTGTCTGCCTGAAGCTCTGAGATTCTTTCATCTGCCGCGAATGAAGAAAAAAGGAACGGCTCCCCGCTGCTAGAATTTTCCAGGGCATCAAAAGTTCCTCCAGAGTCCAGAGGCTCGAGAACCTCAGCATCATCATCTTTATTAATCTGCGGTCTTTCGGCAGAAGGGCCTTTTTCACCAGGTATATGTCCAGCTGAATTGTTCTCATGAGTTTGAGCCGGTTTCTGAATATCGGATTGAGATTGATTTTCCAACGTCTCGCTGTCTGGAATAATATCCACTGCTCCACTTACATCTATGTTCTTTGCAAGCAAGGAGTCTGTTCTTAACGGGCTTTCGCCGCCATCCAGTTCATCCCCCGATGCAAAATTCTCCTTGTCGAGAAAAGAAAAGTCAATAGGCTCTGCGTCAAAGTTGTCCACGATTTTATTATACTCACTTGAACTGTTCTGCCCAATTTCGGCAGAACCAAATCTTATCTCTTCCCCATTGTCCTCTACTTCAGTGTCATAGGATAGTTCCACTGTTTCAAATTGTTTTTCC
>CAZURC010000012.1:24311-28721 GCA_964623405.1 uncultured Treponema sp. | reverse complement strand
TCATAGGCTCATAGGCTCATAGGCTCATAGGCTCATAGGCTCATAGGCTCATAGGCTCGACCTATAAGCATAATGAATCTCGTTGGAGAGTTGTTAGTATAATATGCTTATCGCCGTTTTGGTTGCGCTTGTTCTATCCCTCGTTTTTTGTCCCGTCATTATAAAAATTTGCCAGAGATTTGATTTATATGATGAGGTAGATCCCCGCAAAATTCATAAGGGGAAAATTCCTCGCTTAGGCGGAGTTGCTATTTTCACTTCTTTCCTTATTGTCTGGCTTTCATCGCGGTTTATTTTTAAGTCAATTTCGATTGGTTTTTATCCATCTATTTTTATCGGGTTCGCGATTATTCTATTTTTTGGCGTTGTGGATGATATTTTCGACATGCGCGCCAAGGCTAAATTCCTAATGCAGATTCTTGCCGCCATTGTGGTGTGCACAAGTCCTGCCCATTTTACTCATTTCCTTACTTTCTGGCTCCCCCCTTTTGTCGGAGAAATTGTTACCTTTCTATGGATTATAGCAATTGTAAATGCCTTCAATCTTATTGACGGAATGGACTGGGTTTGCGGCGGAATTTCATTCCTGGTCTGTCTTACGCTCGGCTTTGTGTTCATGATAGAAGAGAATTCTGTCTGCGCTCTTTTCTTTATTCTTTGCGGCGCTCTTGGGGGGTTCTTGTTCTGGAACAAGCCGGATGCAAAAATTTTTCTTGGTGATGGCGGCAGCCAGACTCTGGGGTATTTGATTGCGGTTGCGCCGTTGTTTAATCCTGGAAATCCTAAGTTTGAATTTACGGAGTTTCCGGTAATGTTCTTGCTGTGCTCAATCCCTATTACTGATGTTATTGCGGCAATATGGCGACGCTTGCGGGAGCATAGAAAGATATTCAGTCCGGACAGAGCGCATATTCACCACAAGCTCCTGAACATCGGTTTCTCAAAGAGGTCTGCGATTTTCTTCTTGCTTGCGGTTCAGTTTGTAATCTGCCTTGCGGTTTTTACTTCATATTTTATGACTTTGATGAACGCTTATGTTCTTTTGGGATTCTCAATTCTGTTTGTCTGGGGTATTTTCATCACTTTCCATTATTTGAACCGCGCGGTCAATCTGGCTCATATCGGCTTGCTGGAAGATCACCCGATGGAAGAGCACTAGGAAGCCGGCTTTTTATCCCCGCAGCTTTTTCTGTATCTTAAGCGCTGTCTGTGTCGCCGCAAGTCCGTCTTGTCCGGTCTCGCGCAGACAGGCGGGAATAAGCTTTCCGATTCTTCCCATTGTTTCGATTACCTCATCAGCGGGGATTGCGCTTTTTACACCTGCTTTTGTCATCTGAGAGGCAATGATTGAATTTACTGCGCCGCTCACATTTCTTTTTATGCAGGGCACTTCAACAAGTCCAGCAACTGGATCGCAGGTGAGTCCAAGCATGTTCTTTAAGGCGAGAGCAGCTGAGTTTAATATGTCGCCATTGGAGCCACCCTCAAGATAAGTTAGCGCGCCTGCTGTCATTGCGCTTGATGAGCCGATTTCTGCCTGGCATCCGCCTTGCGCTCCTGATATGCTCGCTGTCTCTGCAATCACTTCTCCAATTCCCGCCGCAACAAACATCGCCTCTACAATCATGTCCTCGCTTGCGTTGTACTGCTCTTTATATGTGAGCAGGACTGCTGGAAGTATTCCGCAAGAGCCTGCAGTTGGCGCGGCGACAATGCGCTTCATGCATGCATTGCTTTCGCCCATCTTTACAGCCTTTTCCATTACTTCTGTTATAAAGTCTCCAATCAGACGGTTACGCTGCTTCCTGAATGCCTCAAGCTTTGCTCCGTCGCCGCCGGACAGCCCGCTTTCTGAACACAAGGCCGGGTCATAGTTCTGGTCCGCGCTTTCCATGGCTTTATACATTGATCGCATTTCAGCAAATGAGCTGTCAAAGTCAGCTCCGCGCTCCTTCATGTCATCTTCTATTACAATCTGCCAGAACGCCTTGTTCTGGGAGTCCGCTTTCCGTGCAATCTCGCTTAAGCTCTTAAAACTCATAGATTCGCCTCCGCCTACAAAAGGCTGTAGTATGTGACTTTGACAACGCCTTCCAGATGAGACAGCCACTTTACCGACTCAATGGGGACTTCCTGGTCGCACTCGATAATCATTACTGCGTTTCCGCCTCTGCTTGAGCGGTAGAGCTGCATCGCCGCGATGTTCACGGATTTGTGGCTCAACATGCTTGTGACTTCCGCAATGTGCCCCGGCTGGTCAAGATTGTGCACGATAAGAGTAGGATATTCACCGGAGAAATTCGCGCTTAGTCCGTCTATCTCCGCAATGTTGATGAGAGAGCCGCCCAGTGATTCTCCTACGATTTCCAGGTGCCGTCCGTTCTTGCCTTCAAGAAAGAGCTGCGCGGAATTTGGATGCGCGTCCTTGAGCTTTGCCTCCCCAAATGAGAATTCAAGTCCAGCTTCTTTTGCAAGGCTAAGGCTCTTAGGGATCTGCGGATTATCGGGCTTCATTCCCAAAAGACCCGCGAGAACTGCCTTGTGAGTTCCATGGCCTTTTCCTGTCGCGAGAAAGGAGCCGTAAAGAAGTATCTCTGCTTTTTTTACATCTTCCCCAAGCAATTTTCTTGAGACATAGCCAATCTTTACTGCGCCCGCAGTGTGCGAGCTTGAAGGGCCGACCATCACTGGGCCGATTATGTCAAAAATATTCATGGGAAGAATAATAATATCAAATAATAAAAAGGTGAATATCATGCATGATGCGTTGAACAAAGTTTTGTTTGGTATTATGTTTTTCTTGTTAATAAAAAAGGTGCATAAGATGAACAGCAAGATTGTTTTTTCAAGTGAAGACTCCATTGAAGTTCAGTTTGAGCAAAGGATTTGCCCTGAGGTGAATGCACAGGTTTCTGTCTTTGCGCAGATATTTAGGGAATTCACGCTTGAGATAGCGGAAATTGAGGAGATTGTTCCTGCCTATTGTTCTGTCACGGTTTATTTTGACATCAGGAGCTGTAGACCGGAAATGATAAGGAACATTGCGCTTGAGGTTCTTGAAAAGACAGAAGAAAGGCTTGCGGAGAATGACGGCGGGATAATTAACAGCGGACACCTTGTAAGAATTCCTGTCTGCTATGAAGGCGATGACTTTGCTCCGGACTTGCGTAGCATAGCTGAGTACACGGGCCTTGCGGAGGACAAGATTGTGACTCTCCATAGCTCGCCAGAGTATTTAGTTTATATGCTAGGTTTCCTGCCTGGTTTTCCGTATCTTGGAGGTCTTGACGAGAGACTGAAAGTGCCGCGGCTTGAGACACCCCGCACAAGGATTCCTGCTGGAAGCATTGCAATCGGAGGAGAACAGACTGGAGTTTATCCAGTTGACTCTCCAGGAGGATGGCGGATTTTAGGACGCACTCCGCTAAAAGTGTTTGACGCGCTGAGGACACCGGCGTTCTTGTACAAGGCAGGCGACAGGATTAAGTTCGATCCGATTTCCAGAGAGGAATTTGACGGTTTTGATGAAGAGAAATGGCTTAATGAGAATGCTGGCAGTCTTGTGCAGGGAGAGGAATCTATCGCAAGCAATCACCAGGAGCCACGTTTTGTGTGTGCTGGCGGCGCAAAGATTCTTGATGGAGGAGTTCTTACAACTGTCCAGGACTTAGGGAGAAAAGGTTTCCAGAAATACGGGATAGGGGAGAGCGGCGCAATGGATAAAGGCAGCTTTATTTTGGCGAATGAGCTTGCCGGCAATCCAATAAACGCCGCCTGTCTTGAGGCGACTCTATGCGGACCTGAAATTCAGTTTACAACAGACTGCACATTTGCGCTTACCGGAGCGAAATATGATGCGACGCTCAGCGGGAAATCTGTTCCTATGAATACAGCCGTAACGGCACAAGCCGGAGATGTCTTACGATGCGGATTTGCATCTGGGGGGCTTCGCTCATATATTGCATTCCGGGGAGGAATCCTTGTGCCGCCAGTCTTTGCAAGCGCTTCCACTAACTTAAAAAGCAGGATGGGCGGATATGAGGGCAGAAAACTTGAGGCTGGAGATGAGATTGCATTTGGTTATGTCTTCTGCAATAAAAAAGATAAAGAAGAGATGGCAAACTGTCTTGTGCGTAATTGCGGAAAAGATGGAGTTCTTTTGCTGGAGTGTGTTCCAGGCGCGCAGTTTGATTTCTTTCCGGCGCCCGCAGTAAAAAAATTCACTTCCACGTTCTACACAATAAGCCCTGAAAGCGACCGCATGGGCATCCGTCTTTTGGGAGAAAGCCTTGAATGCGGGAAAACAGACATAATTTCTGATGCGATTCCGTTTGGCTCTGTCCAGATAACATCATCGGGGCTTCCTGTTGTAATGGCTAGTGACAGACAGACGACTGGAGGCTATGCAAA
>CAZURC010000012.1:0-24211 GCA_964623405.1 uncultured Treponema sp. | reverse complement strand
CGGGGCTTCCTGTTGTAATGGCTAGTGACAGACAGACGACTGGAGGCTATGCAAAAATCGCCGCAGTTACAAAAAAAAGCATGGATGAGCTTGCCCAGTCTTTGCCTGGGACAAAAGTGCAATTTATATTAAAAGGAGTTGATAAGGAAAAATGAAAAATCAAAATCCGTATAAAGATGCCAGCCCAAAAGATGTACGCCGCCTTGTAAGCGAAGGCAGAATCTCAACCCAGACTTCTGGAATGTGCTATGGATATGCGCAGGCCAATCTGTGCATTCTGCCAAAGAAGTATGCTTACGACTTCCTGCTTTTTTGCCAGCGCAACCAGAAGTCATGTCCTCTTCTTGAGGTAAGCGATGCAGGTTCCCGTTATCTTAAAACTTCTGCTCCGGGGGCAGATATTGCCAGAGAGGTTCCTAAGTACCGTGTCTGGAAAGACGGCAAGCTTGAGAGAGAATGTGAAGATGTCTCAGGTTGCTGGCGGGATGACCTTGTCACCTTTGTTATTGGGTGCAGCTTTACCTTTGAGGGTCTTTTGATTGAGAACGGAATAGATGTCCGGAATATCAGTGAGAATCACAACGTTCCTATGTATCTTACGAATATCGATACGGTTCCTGCAGGGGTCTTTGGAGGAAAGATGGTCGTATCTATGAGGCCGATTCCCTCTGACAAGATTGTCCGCGCTGTCACAATAACTTCCCGTGTTCCAAAAGTCCATGGCGCTCCTGTTCATATAGGCTCTCCAGAGCTGATAGGCATTAAGGATATAAACAAGCCTGACTTTGGCGAGATGAGCGCAATACGCGCTGGTGAAGTTCCTGTGTTCTGGGCTTGCGGTGTAACTCCTCAGAGCGTCGTGATGAGCTCAAAACCGGATTTTTGCATTACTCATGCTCCAGGGCACATGCTTATAACTGATATAAGGGAGTGCGAGCTGCAGAACTAAAGCACAAAAAATAAGTTAATGTTTGTGCAATTTTACATCGTCTGTTGTGGCTTGAGTTGATATTTTGTTTCTTGTTGGAGGCAACTTATGGATGCAAAAGAAATTGCAAAGACACAGACAGAGAATGTGCTTTTGGGCTGGAGCAAGCAGGGCGGACTTGACCCAATTGTTGTAGATCATGCTGAAGGGATATATATCTACAGCAAGGACGGAAAACGCTACGCTGATATGTCATCAGAGCAGGTGAATGTAAACGCCGGCTATAATAACAAAGAAATGAATGAGGCAATAAAAGCCCAGCTTGATAAATATGCTTATGTTCAAGGCTCCTGGGGGGCAGAGCCACGCGCAAAGCTTGCAAAATCAATTATAGACAGGCTGCCGGACTGCTTTGGCAAAGTATTCTTTACGAATGGCGGCGCTGACGCAAACGAGAACGCAATCAAAATTGCCCGCATGTATACAGGCAGATTCAAGGTGATGAGCCAATACCGCTCTTATCATGGCTCAACATTTGGTGCCGGCAACTTGACTGGAGAACCGCGCCATTTTGCGCTGGAGCCGGCTATTCCTGGCTTTATACATTTCCGCGGACCTTATCCTTACCAGGAAAAGCTTCACTTTGCTTCCGAGGACGAGGAATGTGAGTATTATGTGAACCGTCTGCGTGAGCAGGTTATATTTGAGGGAGGAGACAGGGTTGCTGCAATAATTCTGGAGACTGTAATAGGCTCAAACGGAATCATCATTTATCCAAAGAACTATCTTAAAGGCGTGCGGAAAATCTGCGATGAGTTTGGAATCATGATGATTTGTGATGAGGTAATGGCAGGCTGGTACAGGACTGGAAAAATGTTCGCTTATATGAACTTTGATGTGACTCCAGACATCATTACTTTTGCGAAAGGCGTAAACTCAGGCTATATTCCTCTTGGCGGCTGCATTGTAAAGAATGAGATTGCTCATTTCTTTGATGACAAGTATCTTTCCTGTGGACTGACTTATTCGGGGCATCCTCTTGCTTGCGCCGCCGGCGTTGCCTGCCAGGAATTCTATATTAAGAACAACATTGAAGCCCATGTCCAGAAAGTTGGGAAGCATCTTGGCAAGAAACTGGAGGAGCTCAAGTCTAAGCATAAGAGCATTGGAGATGTGCGCTATATAGGACTTTTCTCTGGCGTTGAGCTTGTAAAGGACAGGCAGACACGTGAGCCGCTTGTTCCGTGGGGACAGGATCCAAAGGGCATTATGGGAGCGATTGTAAAGGAGCTAAAAAGCCGCGGATTCTTTACATATTCACACGAAAATGTGATTATAGTTGCGCCGCCTCTCATCATAACAGAAACACAGATTGACGAGGAGCTTGCAAAGCTGGACGAAGTGCTTTCAATTGTGGACGAAAAGTTTATATAAGCGAATTGGTCATTGAGCTTGTCGAAATGACCATCAACTGTGGTTTCGACAAGCTCAACCCCCGCAAGAATTCAATTATTGGAGGAAATTTCCATGACATTCAATTTTACTGCCGCGCCTAGAACTGTAATCGGGGAGGGCGCGTTAAAAATGGCAGCCCCCCAGCTAAAGCAATTCGGGAAAAAAGCGCTGATTGTGACAGGCAAGGTTATCACAAGGACAGGACTAGCTAGCCAGGTTCAGGAAGAGCTTAAGGCACAGGGCATAGAGAGCGTTCTGTATAATGATTTGCCGGGCGAGCCTACAGACATGATGATTTACGCTGGAGTTGAGATTTTTAAGAAAGAGAAATGTGATTTTATTGTCGGGCTTGGCGGTGGTACTCCGCTTGACAGCGCAAAAGGAATAGCCGCAATGGCTGTTCTTCCTGGAAAGCTTGCTGACTATAAGGGCAGGGAAGTTGCAGGAGATTTTCCTCCTTTGGTCTTGATTCCGACAACAGCGGGAACAGGAAGCGAGGCGACAAAGTATTTTGTTGTTACAGACACAGCCACACAAGACAAGATTCTTTTTAAGGGAGATGCGCTTCTGCCAAAAATCGCAGTGATTGACTATACTTACACGATTTCTTCTCCTGTATCAATCACTCTCGCGACGGGAATGGATGCTCTTACTCATGCGGTAGAAAGCTACACCTGCATAAAGCACACACCTGTTACGGATTTGTATTGCCTTGATGCAATCAAGAGAATCTTCAAGTATCTTCCCGCCGCTGTAAATGACGGAAACAACAGGGAAGCCAGGGAGAACATGTCGCTTGCCGCTTATGAGGCTGGAGTCGCAATCAACACAAGTCCTACAACTATTGTGCATGGAATGAGCCGGCCAATAGGGGCGCTGTTCCATGTTCCGCACGGAATCTCAAACGCAATGCTTATCGTTGAGTGTCTGCGCGCAGTCCTGCCTGGAGCTTATGAGCGCTTTGCGGATTTAGGCGTTCTGATTGGAGCGTCATCTGCCTCTGACGAGCCAAAGTCCGCCGCAGAGAAATTCCTGGACAAGCTTGATAAGTTCACAAGGCTGCTCAAGGTTCCTACCTTGCGTGAATACGGAATTGACCTTGATGAATTTGCACAAAAGGAAGATAAGATGGCCGCTGACTCTCTTTCTTCCGGATCTCCTGCAAACTGCTATAAAGTGCTTACAAAAGAAGAGGAAATTGCCGTTTACGATATTCTGAGAAAAAAGTAAGACAATGAGAATTGCGTTTATCCAGTTAAAGCAGGGTGCAGAAAAGCCTTAAGAATCTGTCCGTGAATGACATCGAATGGTGCTTCTTGCCATGATATTTCTCTGTAACATCTGTGCATACTTCAAATAGAGAATCAAAGTCCTTTTCCATGTCTTGCATCACGCCGTTGTTGTACATAAGGACTCCGTTCTCAAAATTGTGGTGGAAGCTCCTAAAGTCCATGTTTACAGTTCCTACGGCCGCGAGCTGTCTGTCTGCGAGCATCTGCTTGGCATGTATGAATCCAGGCGCATATTCATAAATCTTTACACCGCCGTCTATCAGCTCGCCATAGAATGAGCGGGTCATCTTAAAGACAATTTTTTTGTCAGGGATTCCTGGCGTTATTATCCTTACATCAACTCCGCGCATTGCCGCCAGTGTAAGCTCTCTCTTCATCTCATCGCCAAGAATCAAGTATGGGGTTGTAATATAAACGTAGTTCTGCGCCCACTTTATAATGTTCAAGTAGACATTCTCGCCGATGTATGCGCTGTAGAGAGGATTGTCTGTGTATGGCTGGACGAATCCCTGGACAGGCTTTTCCTCGTATTCACTTGCTGGAATAAAATACTTGGACACATCCTCCATCTCCCCTCTTTTCCAGCTGTTCCACATCTCAAGGAAGAACTCTGTAAAGCTGTTCACCGCCTTGCCCTCAATCCTTATTCCGCAGTCTTTCCACTGTCCGTAAGGGTGAGTGTAGTTAAAATACTCGTCTGCGAGATTGTAGCCGCCTGTAAACGCGACTTTGCCGTCTATCACCATTATTTTTCTATGATCGCGGTTATTCATAAAAAGAGAGAATATCGGAGAGACAGGGTTAAAGTCCTTGCACTGTATTCCAAGAGACCTCATCTGTGTCACAAATTTTCTATTTATATAGCCTATGCTTCCTACATCGTCAAACAAGAGCCTTACTTCAACACCGGCTGCTATCCTGTCCTTTAGCACCTCAATTATCTGGCCGAAAGCCCTTGCATTCTCTACAGCATGGTATTCCATAAATATGAATTTTTTTGCCGCCGCCAAGTCCTTGAGCTGCTGGCTCAGACATTCAACAGTATTGCCAAAGAAGCGGGAGCCTGTATTAAAGAAAGCAGGAAAATGCTCGCATTGTGACAAATATCGGAACTGGTTTGCAACCCGCTTGTCCTGTTTTTCTATTGCCTTGATGATAGAAGAGTCGTCCGGAATTATCGATACGCTTCTGGCTCTTATTTTCTCGGTGTTCGCTTTTATTTTATGCGACAGGTGGTTGCTCTCGCTCAGCGCATAAAGGGTAATGCCTACAATCGGCAGGACAAGAATAAGGATAAGCCACGGGACTTTTAATGATATGCTGTAGTTCTGCTTGTTGTATATGTGCACTACCAGGGCGGCCACAAGGAAATTTGTTGCGAGAGAAACCCAGGTTGAATATGATTTTAGCCACCGGCTTATAAACCAAAGCCATGTAAACTGCACAATAAAAGATAGCAAGGTTGCTATAAGTCTTATGATGCTTGAGCGTAAAAAATGCTTTAGTTTTAACCCCATGTTTTAAATAATAATCAAAAACAGCTTTTTTCTTCAATATATCTACTCTTAATGTCAGACCTCTTCTTTATAACTGTTTTTTAAGTTGACTTTAAGAGATTGCGTGCTAGCATTTTACATAGGTAGAGGTTTGCTTCTTATGGACATTTTTCTTCAGGCCGTTGTGAACGGCATTTTGATTGGCGGCTTTTACTCGCTTATGGGAATGGGGCAGAACGTAATCTTTGGTGTTATGAAGATTATCAATTTCTGTCACGGCGAGATGCTGATGCTGGGTATGTACATGACCTTTGTGTTCTCTTCGCTAGGCATCGACCCTTACGCGGCTCTCCCCCTTGTCGCCCTGTGCTGCTTTGGAATAGGCGCACTGGTTCAGCACACTCTTATCACTCCTTCACTAGGCACACACAGCTTTACAAATCTTTTGTTCCTTACTGTAGGTCTTGGGCTTTTGTATCAGAATGTTGCCCTTGTTATTTTCTCTTCGCTTAACCGCACGATTGTAACATCTTATTCCGGAGTGACTCTTCATATCGGACCTGTTTCAATTCTCCTCCCAAAGCTTGTAAGCCTATGCACTCTGGTTGTAATCACAGTTGCGCTTTTCACTTTCCTTAAGTATTCAAAGATTGGAAAAATGATCCGCGCTGTCTCGCAGAATGCTGTCGGCGCAGAAGTCGTGGGCATACCTGTAAAGCGGATATACATATTCACTTACGGGCTTGGGTGCGCGCTTGCGGGAATTGCCGGCGACTTGCTTACATTGTTCTATGTAATAAACCCGACCGTAGGCTCGCAGTTTAGCTTTAAGGCCTTGATTGTAGTCGTTGTTGGCGGTTTCGGCTCGATTCAGGGAGCATGTATTGCGGGAATTGTGCTCGGCCTTATGGAGACCATGAGCAGCCTTATAATCGGCCCTACTTACCGCGATTTGACTGTGTTTGTAGCATTTATCATCATTTTAGTTGTGCGCCAGATAATTATTCTAAGACGCAGGTAAGGGGAGGGAACGGTAATGTTTAACGCAATAGCTTCTATGTCTACATATCAAAAACGGCGTTCAATTCTGCTTGGCGTGTTTTTGCTGCTGCTGGTGATTTTCCCTCTTGTCTTTGCCAGCAACCCTTATTTAGTGAATGTTCTCATAGTTATTTTCTATACAACAACCATGTCGCTTGCCTGGAATCTGCTTGGCGGAATGACCGGACAGAACTCGCTTGGGCATGCGGCTTACATGGGACTTGGCGCTTATGTCGCCTGTCTTTTTATGACAAAGAGCGGAATGAATCCATGGCTTGCGATTCCAATCGCAATGGTGTTTGTCGGGTTTATCGCCGGAGTGATTTTTTACCCTTGCTTTCTTCTGCGCGGCCCTTATTTTACGCTTGTCTCTATAGCTTTTGGCGAGACAATCAGGCAGTTCATGCTTAACTGGGAGTTTGCCGGCAAGGCGATGGGCATTCCTCTTCCTTACGGAGAGCCTTCTTTCGCGCAGTTCCGTTTCCATTCCAAGACGCCTTACTATTACATTGCGCTGATAATGGTGATTGGTGTCTATCTTCTAATGCGAAAAATCAATAAAAGCAAGCTGGGATTTGCGCTAAAGACAATCCGTGAGGATGAGGATGTTGCGAACGCAATTGGAATAAACCCGATGCGCTATAAGGTTACAGCCCTTGTCATATCTGCGATGATTGCGGCGATGGTCGGATGCTTCTATGCGAACTACAACCGCTATATAGACTGCGATCTTATGCTCCAGTCATTCTCTACAGAATTCATACTTCCGGCAGTAATCGGAGGCGCAGCGTTTGTGGAAGGTCCTCTTGTCGGCGGAATAATTCTCCTTACTCTCAGCGAGTGGCTTAGAAACAAGTTCGGCGGAATTCTGCCAGGAATCAACCTTATTCTTTATGCGATAACACTCTTGTGCATTATCCGGTTCAGACCGGCGGGGATCTTAGGGTGGTACTCAAAGAGCAAGGCGAAGGACTGGGTAGACCGCAAAATACTTGGAAAGACGGAAGAAAAAGCTGATGAAAAGCAGGAAGGGGAGGAGCAGCAATGAGCGACGCACCTATCATCAGAGTAGAGCACATTACAAAGAATTTCCGCGGTCTTAGGGCTGTAAATAATCTCTCTCTGGAAATCCAGCAAGGCAAGATTACAGGAATGATTGGTCCGAACGGAGCAGGAAAGTCAACTACATTCAATATGATTTGCGGCTATTATCCGCCGTCTACAGGCAAGATATTCTATAAGGAAAAGGATATTACAAACTGCCGCGCATACCGCTACACAGATATGGGCATTGCCCGCACATTCCAGATAATGAAGCCGCTCTCAACACTGCCGGTTGTTGACAACGTTGTTCCTGCCGCTTTCTTTGGAAGGGACAAGGCAAAGTCGCTCAAGCAGGCCAGGGAGATAGCGGACGAAGTCCTGGAGTTCACGGGTCTTTATTCAAAAAGAAACGTCATTGCAGGGGAAATGGGCACGCCTGATCAGAAACGGCTGGAAATGGCGAGAGCCTTGGCGACAAGACCTGAGATGCTGTTCCTGGACGAGGTCATGGCAGGGCTTAACCCAACAGAGACAGACCAGGCTATTGAGCTGATTCACAAGATAAACGAGAGCGGCGTAACAATCTTCCTGATTGAGCATATCATGCGCGCGGTAGTCAATTTGTGCGGCAAGGTTATTGTTCTTCATCACGGCGAGAAGATTGCGGAGGGCACTCCTGAGCAGGTCATGAATGACCCTTATGTAATAGAAGTTTATCTCGGCAAGAAAAACGAAGCCGCCGAGTCACCGGCCCAGAGAGGAGCTAGCAATGCTGAAAGTTGAGAATCTTTGCGCAGGATATGGAAAAGTTCAAGTTCTTTGGAATGTCTCTCTCGAAGTAAAGGACGGACAGATTGTCGCGATACTAGGCTCGAATGGAGCCGGAAAGACAACGACTGTGCGCACGATTACGGGCATGGTCAGGGCGGCAAGCGGTTCTGTTGTGTTCAATGGAGAGGAGCTTGCGGACAAGCCTAGCCGCTTTGTGCTTGACCAGGGCATTATCCAGGTTCCAGAGGGCAGACAGCTTTTTACTGGAATGACAGTCTATGAGAACTTGCAGATGGGGGCTTACAACAAGGAGTCAAAGGCAAGGTTTGCGGAGACAGAGGAATTTGTATACAAATTCTTCCCTAAGCTCAAGGAGAGGCGCAGACAGGTGGCAGGCACGCTTTCCGGAGGAGAGCAGCAGATGGTTGCGGTTGCCCGCGCGCTCATAGGGCTCCCAAAGCTTCTGATTCTTGACGAGCCTTCACTTGGGCTTGCGCCGAATGTTGTTGACGAGATTCTTGAGGTCGCAGTCCACCTTGCGCATGAGAAGAACATTGGAGTTCTCCTTGTTGAGCAGGATATTACAAAGGCTCTCGCAGTTTCCGACTATGGCTATGTGATAGAGAATGGACATGTTGTTCTTGAGCAAACAGCCCAAGAGCTCTCAAAGAATGAGCATGTAAAGAAAGCATATTTGGGAATTTAAGCATTGGGGAGTTTTCAGAAATATAGTTTCTGTTTTGAGCCCCTGGGGCTTGTATTAATAACAGGGAGTCTCTAAAAACTTCAGTTTTTCGAGATTCCCAGCATTTAATAAACGAGTTGAAGAAGGAGGACACGTTTATGAAAAGAAACACAAGGATTTTGTCTTGCGCTGTGCTGGCAGCGGCCGCTTTCTTTGCGGCAGGATGCAGCAAGAAGTCTAACGAGGCCGAGACAATCAAAATCGGAGCAATGTATGCTCTTTCCGGAGACAAGGCCGCAATAGGCAACAACATTATGCGCGGAATCGACTTTGCTGTTGACATGATTAACGAGCAGGGCGGTGTGAACGGAAAGAAGATTGAGATAGTCCGCGGAGACACACAGGGCGATCCGAAGGTAGGACGCTCTGTCGCTGAGCGACTTGTGACACAGGACAAGGTGAATGCGATACTTGGCTGCCATCAGAGCACAATTACCGCAATAGCCGCGCAGGTTTGCGAGCAGTACAAGATTCCTGAGCTAACGGCAATCTCGACAGTAGACAACCTCTCAAGCCAGGGACTTGAGTATTTCTTCCGCATGTGCCCTACAAACACCGACTATGTAGAGGACCAGTATCTTTATCTAAAAGATCTCGCCGAGAAGAAAGGCGTTCCAATGAAGAAAATCGCAATATTCGCAGACAACTCAAACATTGGACAGGAGCTTATCCGCTGCTCACGCATTCTCGCTCCAAAGTATGGCCTTGATATTGTCGCAGAGGTGCAGTATTCAGGCGGAACAACAGACTTGACATCAGAAGTCCTTAAAATCCGCAACGCGAACCCGGACGCAGTTCTCTGCGAGTCATATATTGCGGACGCGATTCTCTTCACAAAGACGCTCACAGAGCAGAATGCCCATCCGCCGGTAATAGTCGCAAAGGCCAACGGATTCGCAGACCCTTCATTTATTCCTGCTACGCCTGGAATCTCAAACGGAATTGCCTCAGTAGTTGAGTATTCAGCCGATCTTCCGAAAGGCGCGGAAATCAACGCCAAGTTCAAGGATAAGTACGGAGTTGACATGAACGGACACTCGGCGGAGTCATTCACTGCAATCTGGATTCTCAAGACAGCGTTTGAGCAGGCAGGCTCGACAGACGGCACAAAAGTCCGTGATGCCCTTGCAAGTATGCACATTGTTGACCAGTTCCCTAACGGACCGAAGATTATACTTCCTTACAATGAAATTCAGTTCGGTGATGAGGTTATTGACGGTGTTCAGCATCATCATAACAATATCCCGGCTACAGTCGCTATTGCGCAGATCCAGAACGGTGAATGGACAACCGTATGGCCGTTCGACGTTGCCGCCGCGGATGTCCAGTATCCGGCTCCGTTGAAGTAATGATTTGAAAAAAGCCCATTAGCGCAGAGAGCCGCCCGTTTCCTTAAAGAATAAGAAGAGGGCGGCTCTTTTTTCTGTCTTCGGGTAAATAACGATTGCTGTCCAAACGTCTTTTCAGCCTTCGTTAAAATAACGATTGCTGTCCAAACATATTTTCTCGCCGTGAGATAATTTCATTCGCTGACTAAACGCATTTTCTCGCCGTGAGATAATTTCATTCACTGACCAAACGCATTTTCTCGCCGTGAGATAATTTCATTCACTGACCAAACGCATTTTCTCGCCGTGAAGTAATTTCATTCGCTGTCCAGACGTGTTTTCTGCCCGTGAAAAAATGCGTAAAGGCTTCCCAGCGCATTTTCTGCCTGTGGAAAAATGCCCGCAGACTGCCTAACGTTGTTTCTGTCTTCGGGAAAACGCCCGCGGCTTGCCTAGCGCTGTTTCAAGGTTTGGGCGATTCTTTTGGGTTCTTATTGATTAAATCAAGCAGTTGCTTATAAAGTTTCTCGCTGATATGCCGTCCGTTTGCTCTTAAAACATCAATGGAATTTTCAATTTCGTCTTTTGCAAGGAAGTTGTTTTTATATGCGCTCATAAGAATTCCGATTGTGCCCATAATTTTTATTCCCATTCGTGTTGCGACTTCACGTCCTCGAATTTCGTCCATTAAAAGCAAGCTATTGTTTTCATTGTCCGAAAGATAAATCGCCTCGCTTTCGCCCAAATCAAGCCCTGTTGAACGGCGCAAAAGCGAAACATAGTTTTCATCAATTTCTTTTATAACTTTGATAAAATCGCTTTTTCGCACAATTTCGGCTTCATTTTGATAAAGCGGATTTTCTGTGAGTTCTGAGAAAACTCCTTTTGGAATCTGGACTTCGCCGAAGAGTCTTGCAAGCAAATCCAGCTTGTTGATTTTCAAAAGAGAAATGATTGGAGTTGTGTCTGAAATTACAATCATGCAAATTCTTTTTTTAAGTTTTCAAAAGTCTGCATATCTTTCTCAACTTCGCTGATGTCCATATCAAAATAAGGAAATCCCATTTCGTCGTACAAGTCAATCAAATCAAGTTTTCTGATTCCCAGAATTTCCGCCGCTCTTCCGTGTGAAATGATATTGTTGTGAATATAAGGATACAAAAGCAAAGCGTTCCGTTTTAGTTCTTCGTGTGAATCAAGCTCGCAGGAATCTGAAAAAAAAGTCTGCATTTCTTTTGGAACTTTCACTTCAATTGTCGCATATTCCATATTCCGCCTCCGTTTTGCAAATCTTCTTATCATAAATATATCACATTTTTCGCTTATGCTATACTAAGAGAGCTATGAAGTTTGTTGATTTTCATACTCACCTGGATTCGTATAAGGACAGAGCCAGCCTGGAAACGCAGCTTGCCGGCTTTGACGGAATTATTGTCGCGGCCTCGATGAGTCTTTCTTCCTACAAGGAGAATCTTTTGATTGCGGGCAGGGCGGAGGCTTCGTCCTTTAAGGCGAGAGTTGTTCCAACTCTTGGAGCGCACCCTGCAAGGGCGGAAGAGGAGATAGGAAATCTAAGCGCCTACAAGGAGGCGCTGCGTTCAGCATCTTTAATCGGAGAAATCGGAATGGATTTCTGCTGGCATAAGGATATTCCGCTTGAGACTCAGGAGAAAGTTTTTCGCTTTTTCCTGGAGCATTGCGAGGAGACAGGAAAATACTGTGTGATTCACACAAAGGACGCAGAGGAAAGAATATGCAGAATTCTTGAGGACTACCCGAATGCAAAGCCGATTATTCACTGGTATGACGGGCCTGATGATGTCTACGGTGAATTCATGCGGAGAGGCTATATGCAGACATTCGGCTGCCAGACAATGCGCTCTAAGCATCTGCAGGAGCTGCTGCGCCGCACCCCGCATGACAGGATTCTTGCGGAGACAGACAATCCGGATTCTGAAGTCTGGCTTGGAGGCTCTGACAGCTCGGTGTCTCTGATTAAAAGAATCTACGGCGATATTGCGAATGTCCTGGGAATTGAGATGGAGAAAGCGGCGGATATAATAAACGCGAATTCACTTAGGATTTTAAGAGAAAGCGGGGTGGAGCTTGAGTGAGATGGGGAGTGATTTTTCCGCCGATTGGAGATGTACGTGCAATCATTCCTTTTTAGTCCATGATGAACCTGGCCGTCATTCTTGTTTTCAAGAGCCTTAGCAACCATTTACACATTGCAGACTGCATAAAGTGGAATATTCTGCATCCAGCCCTGGTTTTCGTATTTTAAAAGCGAGAATCTTACAGAAAGCGCCGGATGGAATTTTTCATAGAATGCTTTTAGGCTTTGCGAATGGACGTTTGATTCGGATTTCACTTCAATCGGAATAATATCCGCATTTTTCTGAATCAAAAAATCCTGCTCAAAAGTGGCTTTTTCAGTTCCAAAATAATAAGGCTTGTAATTCGTTTCGCTTATGATTTCTTGAAGCACATATTGCTCCGTAAGTGCGCCCTTGAATTCAACAAAAAGCTTGTTCTTTTCCAGGATTGATTTTGCGTCAATTCCGCTCATTGCGCACAAAAGCCCTACATCAAGATAAAACAGTTTGTATGCGGAAAAATCTTTGTATGCGGAAAGAGGAACGCGTGGCTCGTTTACTCGGTTCACTTTATGCACAAGTCCGCAGTCTGTAAGCCACTGAATTGCGTTTTCAAACTCTGCGCTCCTTGCACCTTTCTTTATCTTTCCGAAGAAGAATTTTTTGTTCTCTTTTGCAAGCTGCATCGGAATTGAATCCCAGACCATATTGATTTTTGGAAGCTCATTTCCGTCAATATGCTTACCAAAGTCGCCTTTGTACTGTGCAATTATATTTTCCTGCAACGTGCGGACTTTATTGTAATCTCGGTTGATCCTAAAGGATTCTACGATTTCTGGAAGTCCGCCGACATAGTAATAGTTTTTAAGATGGAAGATATATTTTTCCCGGAAATTTTCAATCAGATTGTAGTCTTTTGTCATCAATGCGTCTGAAAGTGGTTTTTCTCCCATTGCACACAGGAATTCTCTGAAACTAAGCGGATAAAGATTTAAAAGCTCAACTTTACCAACTGGATAAGAAATCCCTTTGTGCAAGGCAACGCCTAGAAGCGAGCCCGCTGCAACAACATGATATTCCGGAGCATTTTCGCAAAAATACTTTAGTGACTCGAACGCTTTTGGCGCATTTTGAATTTCGTCAAAAATTATGAGAGTTTTCTCTGGTTCAATAGGAAACCCAGCTTCAATGTTCAGATATGTTAAGATTCTTTTAATGTCGTAGTCGCTTTCAAAAATATTTTTTGCGGCATTGTTGTTGAAAAATGAAATATATGCGGTGTTCTTGTAGCATTGCCTTCCGAACTCCTTCATAATCCATGTTTTGCCCACTTGCCTTGCGCCCATGATGACTAACGGCTTGCGGTCAGGCATTTTCTTCCATTGTCTCAGTTTTTTGATTATGAATCGTTCCATGTTTAGATTTTACATTTTTTCCGGCCCAGATACAATTAAATTTTACATTTTTTCTGACCAAAGAATTGTAAATTATTACATTTTTTCAGCTCATCTCCATGCAGGCTCACACACAGACAGAACAGGCGCGATGCTATAAAAAAATCATCGATTCATATATAATACTTTAAATATTTTTAATACATTTCTAATCCAAAGATAGCGCAAAAGGAATTATTTTATGGAATACTTTAAATTGCAGCTCGGATGCCTTTTGGTTGTCCTTTATGTCAGTTTTATTTATTTTTCTGAGAAAAAATCTTACAGAATAGAAAAACACAGGCCGATTTTTGAAGGCCTTTTGATTGCAGGAATTCTCACGATTATTCTTGATGGAGTCACTGCGTACACTGTAAATCATCTGGAGAGTGTTGCGCCGGTTTTGAACGGAGTTTTGCATCTTTGTTTTCTTTGCGGCCTTGACTTGATTGTTTATCTGATGTTCTTGTACATTCTTGAAATTTCAAGGGAAAATCCTAAGTCTATAAAAAAACGCTTTCTGCTAAAGCTTCCGTTTATTATAAGTCTTTTCATTGTTGTTATTTTTATGCCTCAGCTTGAGTACAGAGAAGGAGAAATCTCAAACTATTCGATGGGAATTTCCGCTTATACTTGTTTTATCATGGTAGTGATTTATCTTGCCGCATCGATTGTGGCTGTCTATTCAAATATTGAAAATCTTGGACAGCACAAGATTCTGACAATCTCAACATATATTTCTGTCATCGCCTGCATCACAATATATCAGATGATTTTTCCCCAGTCCTTGATAACTTGCATTGTCCCGACTGTCGCAGTTGTCGGCGCTTATTTGAATATGGAAAATCCTGTCTTTGAAAAGCTCCAGGAGCACAGCCAGGAAATGGTGATGGGATTTGCAACGCTAGTTGAAAACCGTGATGACAACACAGGCGGGCATATAAAACGGACTACAGAATATGTCCGTCTGCTTTCTGAAGAGCTCAAAGCGCACGGACTCTATGGAAACACTCTGACACGCGATTATATGAAAAACCTTGTGATGGCAGCTCCAATGCATGATGTGGGAAAGATTGCGATTCCTGACGCGATTCTTCAAAAGCCAGGGAAACTTACAGATGAGGAATATGAGATTATGAAAACCCACGCGGAGCGGGGCGGGAAAATAATAAAAGAAACTTTTGGAAATACAGGCGATGATGAATATGAAAAAATGGCTTACGAGGTCGCACGGCATCATCATGAAAAATGGAACGGGAAAGGCTATCCAGACAGACTTTCAAAAGACCAGATTCCTTTGTGCGCAAGAATAATGGCGGTCGCAGATGTGTTTGATGCTGTCTCTGCAAAGCGATGCTACCGTGATGCTCTTCCGCTTGAGAAATGCTTTAAGATCATCGAGGAAGGCAGCGGAGAGGACTTTGACCCGAACATCGCGCGCATTTTTCTGAATTCAAAAGACAAAATTGTACGCATTTATCAAAAAGAGCTTCAGGGGTGATATTTCGGCTTCGACTTCTGCGTGCTTGACTTTGGGCTGTTGATAAAACTCCCTTTCGCACCAAATTTTCCGTGATTTCCCGCATTTTCTTTTGTTAAAGTAAAATCATGAAATTAGTTACCGGAAAATACAACACAGCAAAAGTTTTTACAGAAAATCTTGAGGAAAGTGCACGAGATCAAATTGAGCGGCTTTGCAATCAACCTTATTCGTCTGGAAGCAAAATCAGGATAATGCCGGACGTTCACGCGGGGGCGGGCTGCACAATCGGAACGACGATGACAATCACGGACAAGATATGCCCGAACCTTGTCGGCGTTGACATCGGCTGTGGAATGGAGACGCTTGTGATAAAGGCGGATTCTCCAGTTAGCGAAAAATTTGATCCTGCGATGCTTGACAAAATCATCAGGAAAAATATTCCGTCCGGGCGCGAAATCCGTAAGCACGAACACAAGTTCGCTGATGAAATTGAATACGACAAAATCCGCTGCCCGAAGGCGAACATCTACAACGCCAGAAAGTCACTAGGCTCGCT
Source organism: uncultured Treponema sp. (assembly GCA_964623405.1). Lineage (GTDB taxonomy): Bacteria > Spirochaetota > Spirochaetia > Treponematales > Treponemataceae > Treponema_D. The sequence continues at coordinate 8,543 of CAZURC010000012.1, read as the reverse complement.
TGGAGGCGGAAACCATTTTATCGAGGCGGACCGCGACGGCGCAGGCAACTTGTACATCGTCGTTCATTCTGGAAGCCGTCATCTTGGGCTAGAAGTTGCAAATTATTATCAGGATGCGGCTTGGCATCAGATGAATCACACTCAGGAATCTGATATAAGAGCAGAAATCGCAAAACTTAAAGAGAATGGCAAGAAATCTGAAATCCAGACGCTTCTGCCAAAAATCAAAAATCGCGTCTTAACCGACGTGCCGCAGAGCCTGGCGTATGTCGAGGGAAAACTTTTTGAGGACTACATCAACGATATGAAAATCTTGCAGAAGTTCGCAAGGTTTAGCCGGAAGGCGATGATTGACATAATTTCTGTGGGGCTTAGGCTCGACAAGCATGACATTCTTGACCAGTTTACGACAATCCACAACTACATCGACACGGACGCGATGATTCTGCGGAAAGGAAGCGTGCGCGCCTTGAACGGCGAGCGGATTTTGATACCAATCAATATGCGCGACGGAAGCCTGGTCTGCGTTGGGAAAGGCAACGAAGACTGGAATTATTCTGCGCCACACGGAGCGGGCAGGGTGATGGGCAGAAAAGAAGCAAAGTTCAAGTTGAAAATGGAAGATTTTGAGAAATTAATGGAAGGAATCTGGTCTTCAACTGTTTGCAAAGACACAATTGACGAAGCACCAATGGCTTACAAGGACATGAGCGAGATTGAGGCGAACATCACGCCGACTGCGGAAATCGAAAAAGTCATCAAGCCAATTTACAACTTTAAGGCGGCGGAGTAGGGAAAAATTAAAGTATAACTTTAATGAGCCGCAAGCTAGCGCTTGCTTTACGAGTTTTCTAGCGAAAACTCGCAGTCTTGTAGGTTTTAAAGTACAACTTTAATGACAAGTTTTTTTCTTGCTGATATATTTTTATTATCACTTCTAAAGAGCGTTTCTTTTCGGAACCTTTGGAGGCTGCGCCCGTTGAGCGCTTGTATCTTGAATGGAGAAACAAAAATGAAAGCGGTTTCTAAAATTATCGGTTTGCAGACATTCACAGCATCTCAGTTTTCATTTGGATTTTTCCAGCAGACATCATTGCGTCGGGTACAGGAAACATCCAGCACATTTGGCTTTATACGCCAGGCAGCTTTTAGAGATTTTGAAGATTTAACCGGAAGAACGGTTGTTTGACTTTTTGCAAGCGGTTCTCCGGAAAAAGGAGAAACGTATGTGTAAAATCAACAAGCCAGTTATCAACATGGCGGCGACTGCCGCAAACATCAAGTTATACAGAATCAAGTCTGGTTATTCTGTGCGTGAAATCCAGTCAGTTTTCAGTTTTTCAAGTCCAGAGGCAATCTACGCCTGGGAAAAAGGCAAGTATCTTCCAACGATTGACAATATGATTGTGCTTGCAGCTTTGTACGGCGTTACGGTTGATGATATTGTCGCGCGCGATGTTGTCGAAGTTGAGGTCGAGTGCGAAATCAGGGAGGCGAAATCGGCGTGAAGTGAATAAAAGATTGTCAGGTCACCTGCCTGTCGGCAGACAGGAAGCCCGACAATGACATTCTGCCCATTAGCTCAACGGTTAGAGCGGACGTCTTATAAGCGTTTGGTATTTGGTTCAACTCCAAAATGGGCAATCACTCTCCTGTAGTTTAATTTGGTAGAATAGCAGATTCTGATTCTGCAAGGTGTAAGTTCGAATCTTACTGGGAGAAATTTATGTGGAAGCAGCTCAGTCGGTAGAGCAGCAGACTGAAAATCTGTAGGTCGATGGTTCGATTCCATCCTTCCGCGCTAAAATGTTTCGGTGGCGGAAACGGCAGACGCGGCTGTCTCAAAAGCAGCTTCATTTTTGAGTGTGAGTTCAAGTCTCACCCGGAACAAAAATTTGGAGATATAATATCACTATGAAGATTTATATGACTTCGGATTTGCATGTTGACCATTATGTTGAGGCGAATATGAGCGTGGCGGATTTTGCAGGAAAGGCTCTTCTTCCTGCGGATGTGCTTTGCGTTGCAGGCGACACAAGCGATGATCCGGCAGTTTTTCTGGATTTTTACAAGGCGGTTTCTCCGAAATACAAAAAGATTTTCATCGTGTTCGGGAACCACGATTTGACGGTCCACAACACGACGTATTTCAAGCGCAATCCTTTTACTGAGACGCAGGAAAAACTTGACTATTTGAAAGCGGAGCTTGCAAAACTTGGCAATGTGTCTGTTCTTGACGGAACTGTTGAGGAATATGGCGGCGTGACGTTCGGCGGGACAATGGCTTTCAACGACTGGACTTACGCTTTTCATCTTGAGCCGGAGCCGGACGGAGACATTTACACATTTCTTGGACGCTGGCATTACTGGTACGACTATCAGCACTGGAACTACAAGAAAAATGTTCACCGCGACATTTTGGCGGACGAGATGAAGAAGCTTGATTACGTTGTCGCAGAGAAGCCGGACATCATAATGACGCATTACATTCCGCTGTTTTTTGGAGTTGAAAGGGAATATTTGTATTCGGACTCGACAACTTATTTTTACTTTAATGGCGAGAAATATGTTGACAAACTTAAAGGCGGCTCAATCTGGCTCGCGGGGCACACTCATTCGGTGCGGGAAAAAGAGCTGGAACGCGCTGACGGAAGTGTGGTTCATCTTAAAATAAATCCGGCCGGCTATCCTGATGAGTATGAAACAAATCAGAAAAGGCGTGGCGAGTTTGTGATAGAAAGGTAGAATTTATGCGCATATTTAGAAAAATCATACAGCTATTTGAAACAAGATATTGGTATCATTCAAGAAAAATTACAATGCTGCATTTTGATGAAGATTCACAAAAGTTTAAAAGAAGTTTTCCGAAAGAGCGGTCGAAAGACATTTTACGCTCAGTCTGGAACGGCGAGGATGATTTGTGGCGGATATTTCTCTTGAAGCTTGAAAATATGTTCTGGTCTCTGCATAAAAACGGCGTTGAACTGAACTATTACTTTTCCCCCGATGCCATTGAAAAGTTTGCAAGCGATGAAGATAAAATCTTTATTTCGGAAAAAGTCATAAATCAAACTGTGAAAAAGGGCGAAAAACTCTGGCTTTTTAACGGAAGTGTTGCAAAAGACGTCAGCGAAAGCGGACTTGTCCATTATTATCTGGTTTACAAAGATGATTCAAATTTGATTCTGACTTGCACAAGCGATGTTGAAATTCCTGCTAAATCAATTCCTAAAGGCAAAAAACTTTACGAAATTAAAACTTTTAAAGATGAAAATGGAAAAATTCAGTTTGAGGAAAAAGTATCGCCACAATATAAAACCAAAACAGAAGAAAACGCAATCGATTTTGGAAAAGTTGAATCAGGAAATCTTGCTCAAAAAATTCTTTCTGACGTTTCTGCTCAGTTTGACGAAAAAATAAAATCGTACTTAAAATCTCATCCGGAAATCAAAGTGAACGAAAACGATTTGCTTCCCCTAAAAAAACTTATCCTGAAAAACTGCGACAAGTGTGGCGGTTTTGAAATAGCAGAAATCCCAAACTTTTCAAAAACCTTGAAAGAACACGCGAGAGGAAACTTTATAAAATGCAAGGAACTTTTGCATTTGCGTCATCTTATAAAGAAACTGCTTTCTGCAATGGACGATTTTCACTCGGAAGAAAGCGAACAAGAGCGGCGAGATTTGTACAAGAAGATTTTTGAGTTTATGAGCGAAAATGGAGCGAAGTGGTGGGATTGAGCTCTACGAACAAATGTTAATCCCATAAAGTGATAAAGATGAAATCAAAAAATTTATTTTTACTCATTTTCGCTTGAAACGGCTGGAAACTTCTTCTCCACCATTTCCCGAACTTTTTGTGATAACTCATTCTCAAAAAAATCGTGCACTTCTTGGCGGGTTTTGCTTGCGTTGCGTAAGAACAAGTCCGCCGGATGGATTTCCAAAGCGTAGGCAATTTTTAGAATCAAGTCAAAAGAAGGAAAATGTTTGCGGGCTTCTATTCCACTTATAGTGCTTTTGCCACATCCACAAATGCCAGAAAGTTCTAACTGCGATAAACCTTTTTGAGTTCTGTAAAAGATTAAATTATCAAAAAAATCATTTGCGTATTCATTCATACGGTCAAAATAACCGACTTTTTCGCTTAAAATATTCGACAGATAAACCGATATATTATCAAAGGTCTATTTGATAAACTTTTTATATTAAAAGTTCTAAAAAATCAAACCTTTATTAAAAAATATTAATGGACATAAAATGGAATCCTTAACAGAAGAGCAATATCAATCAAAAATCCGCGAGCTTGAAAAAGAAGTAAAAAAACTGAACTTAATCATTCAAAAAGACTCAAAAATAAAATACGGGCTAAGATGGATTGACGTGCCAGAAGCGTTCGAGGCGGAATCAGAAAACAAAATTCCCATTTTGGAAGAAATAAAAGAAAACGCGATTAAAAACGACGACGGAAAGCCCACCCACATTCTGATTGAAGGCGACAACTACCACGCGCTAAAGTGCCTGAACTACACGCACAAAGGCAAGATTGATGTGATTTACATTGACCCGCCGTATAATACGGGAAGCGACGGTTTTACATACAAGGACAAACGCTTTTTAAGCCAGTTTCCGGACGGCACAACAATTCCAAAAGAGCATCCGCTCAGGCACAGCACTTGGCTAAGTTTTATGAGCAAAAGACTTGAACTTGCAAAAAATCTTTTGAGCGAAAAAGGCGTGATTTTTATTTCGATTGACGACAATGAGCAGGCAAATTTGAAACTGTTATGTGATGAAATTTTTGGGGAAGAGAATTTTATAGCAACATTTCCGTGGAGAAAACGAACTGCGAAATCAGATGTGCCTTTTGGAATTTCACAAGATTATGAATGGATTGTATGTTATGCAAATAATTTCGAAGCAAGCATCGAAGGCAATGAACGAAAATATTATGTGACTGAAGATTTTCCAAATAGACCATGGCGATTTCATGATATGTCTACACAACGAAGAGCCGATGAACGACCGAACAGCGATTTTACAATGATTAATCCTAAAAATGGAAAAGAATATCCAGTTAATAAAATGGCTGTTTGGCGAATAACAAAAAATGATTTTCAAAAATATTATGATGAAGGAAGAATTATTTTTCCAGGCGATTATGATTTTTTAAAAATTTCAAAACCTGTTTTACGATATTGGAAAGAAGATGATATAAAAAAAGCAGGTGAAAATTTTGGTCGTATCTCTGTTTCAACGAAACTTCCAGAATCAGTTGGAATGTCCCAAGACGGCACAAAAGAAATTACTGACATATTAAATTCAAAAATTTTTCTTTATCCGAAGTCAACAGAACTAATCAAATTTATAATCAATATTTCAACTTCCAAATCAAAATCTTCCACCATCCTCGACTTCTTCGCAGGCAGTGGCACAACGCTTCACGCCACAATGAAACTCAACTCCGAAGACGGCGGAAAACGCCAGTGCATTTTGGTTCAGCAAAAAGAAAAAGACAACAACATTTGCCAGAACATCACCTACGAACGAAACCGCCGCGTAATGCAGGGCTACACAAATTCAAAAGGCGAACAAATCGCAGGTCTTGGCAATTCCCTAAAATATTACCGCACAGCTTTTGTTGGAGAAAACGAAGCGGAATATGCAACCGACAAAGACAAAATTGCGCTTTCTAAAAAAGCGGGCTGCCTTCTTTCTATGGCGGAAAACACGCTTGAAGAATATGTTTCCACAGACCGCTACCAGATTTTTGGAAACGACAAAAACTCGTTCACAGGAATTTACTTTAGCGCCAACGCGGACAAAATCCACGAATTTGCGACAAAGCTTGAGCAGCTACGGAATTTAAGTCCGCTAAATTCAATAAGCGCATATTTCTTTACTTCCGGCGACGGCTCAGAATTTTCTGACGAATTTGAAAGCCTTAAAAATATAAAAATCAAGTCAATCCCAGAGCCAATTTTGGAAGTGTACAGAAGGCTGAATTAGATAACTGTCATTCTGAGTGCAACGAAGAATCCGCTCGCCGTCATTCTGAACGAACGTGAAGAATCTCTCATTATGAGATGTTTCGCTTCGCTCAACATGACACAAAAAAAAGGAAAAACTATGGAAAACTTATTTGAATTTCAGAAAAAGGCAATAGAAGAACTACAAGAAAAATTCGGCAGGCTTTGGAACACAAAATCAGAAAATCCCGTCCAGCTGCTTTTAAAAGCACCTACAGGAAGCGGAAAGACTATTATTTCCACAACATTCATAGATTCTCTTCAAGTTCCGAATGAAAAAATTGAAAATCTTGAAAAAGTCGCGTTCATCTGGATTACAAAAGGCGACAATCTTGTAATGCAGAGCAAAAATAAATTTGCAGACTATTTTTATCCAAACCTTCGCAATACGCTAAGCACTTTTGATTCTTGCTCCGACACGCTAAAAGAAAATGAAGTCCTTTTTATCAACTGGGAAAAAATCACGCAAAGCAAAGGCAAAGACCGCTTGAACCGCCGCCGTCCTGAAGATCCAAACAAATATAAAGAAAGCGGATTTTATTTTGAAGATTTAATGGAAAACACTCATTCCGACGGAATCGAGATAATTCTTGTTGTAGACGAAAGCCATGCCAACTTTGACACGGCAAATGCGGCAGAACTGATAAAACTCATAAATCCGCATCTTATCTTTAAGATGAGCGCAACTCCATTTAAAAATCAAAAAGACGAAGATGAGTTTTATGCGGCAAAAGGTCGCGGTTTTGCAGACATTGTGGAAATTGCACATCAAGATGTTGTTCAGGCGGGACTTATAAAAGAAGAAATTGAAAGCCAGACAAACGAAGATTTGGAGCGGACAAAAGGCACAAACGCGAACATTGACGAAGTAATGCTTGACCTTGCCGTAGAAAAGCGTGAGCAGATAAAACGCGAATGGCAGCATCTTGGGCAGAATATTAATCCGCTTGTGCTTATCCAGCTTCCAAATGACGACAGCAAGATTGATGAAAATGTGGAAACAAAAGAAGCGTTCACGCTCCGCTACTTAAAAAAGCGCGGAATAAAAGAAAGCAACATTGCAGTCTGGCTTGAAGACAAAAAGAAAAGAGAAGAATGGCGGCTTGAAGATGAAGACAGCGAAATTGACTTTTTGATTTTTAAGCTTGCCTGCGGAACTGGCTGGGATTGTCCGCGTGCGCATATTCTTGTTATGTTCCGCGAAATAAAAAGCCCTGTTTTTCAGACGCAGACGCTCGGCAGAATTATCCGTATGCCTCGCCCAGACAGAGAACTTTTGCGGAATTCTCCGCTTTTAAGAAAAGGCTATCTTTACACAACGTATGCACGGAATCAAGTTGGAACAGAAATTATTTCTGGCACTCAAAACAAGCCGAAAATCTTTACTTCTTCAATGAACAATGAAATCAAGAAAACTCTTGTGAAGAACACGCTTGTCAATAATCTTTTTGATTTTGTTACTACAGTTGAAACTGAACAGAAACCGCAAGAAAATCAAAATGAGCCGGAAAAAATAAATTATGCGGAACTTCTTTCAAAACCAGTTGAGGAAACGAAAACTTCTGTTGCACAAAACATTCAAAAAGTTCAGCTTGATGAAAACAAGAAAAACGAATTATTTTCAAAAATCAACACGCTTGTAAATAAGCAAGTTGAATATCTTTTAAATCCTGATGCCGGAAAACTGATAATTTCTGACTCAAGTCCGAATTACAAGCCAGACAACGAAAAAATCACTTTAGTTGCTTCCGACCTAAAAAAGCAGGTTTTAGACTTAAAAAAAGAAGTCACAAACACAACTGCAAGTCTTGAAAAATCTGTACAAACCGAAGATGAAATTCAAATGCAAATAGAAACGCTCGCCGGAAAGCGTGAAGCAGAAATTGTTCTGGACAAATGTCTTAAAAATGATTTCATTGGCCGCTCTAGTTACAACGACTTTGGTTCTGTCAGTTTGTTCCAGGCAAGTTTTAAGGAAAGTTTGCACAATTATTTTGGCACGCACAGCAAGTCGCTTGGTTTTTATACTGACGATTCTGAACAATTTAAGAGTTTTGGAATTGACCTTACGCCGAGCCTTACTTACAAAATAATGGTTGATGAACATTTTACTGACGAAGAAAAATATAATCAGAATTCAGGAAAGACTATTGAAGAGGAAATGCCAATAACCGATGTCAACAAACGCTTTACGATTGCCTGCCAGAAAATCTTGTCAGAAAGCAAAATCGGCAACATCGCCCGCTCTTACAGCGCGCTTAGAAATGCGCTTTTGGTCTGGTTCAACGAAGTGTCTTTGGAAGATGTCGCTTTTTCAAATGATGAATGGGAAAAGATTTTCTTAAAAGATTACGACAAAGATTCCGCAAGCGTTTTTAAAAAGGCGATTTTCAAAGCTCTTCAAGATTACGAGCCGAAGCGTCAGGCGTTTTTCAAGAAGCGCGAAGTTGAAGCAAAAAGTGCAAACGAGCCTTTTAAAATCAAGACAACTATGGATTTTGATGAAACTTATGAA
>CAZURC010000011.1:0-28809 GCA_964623405.1 uncultured Treponema sp. | reverse complement strand
GTATTCTCAAACCCGCAAATTTGAGTAGAATTATAGGCATGAATAACAGCGCGCCTCCTTCATCGCAGTCCCTCAAGGCTTTTCAGGACTGGCTGGACTCTTTCCTTAACTTTGAGAGGCTTCCTCAGAAAAACATGTTCTGGCTTGACACAATGGTCTCTCTTGCGGATATGGCCGGACACCCGGAGCTCTCCTGCCCCGCCTTCCATGTCGCAGGCTCAAAGGGCAAGGGCTCCACGTCGGCTTTCATCTCGTCCATACTCTGTGAAAGCGGAATGAGGACAGGCCTCTACACTTCCCCGCACATACTGTCCTTCTTTGAGAGGATAACTGAGAACCAGCGTTTTCTCCCTGAGAATGTGTATGAGGAGGCGGCGGGCGAGCTGATGTCATTAGCCGGTCAAGGCAAGGAGAGTCTTCTTTGCAAGGAAAGGCCAATAACCTGGTTTGAGCTTGCCACGATGTATGCGTTTATATGCTTCCGCCGCGCAAGGATGGACGCGGCTGTCTTTGAGGTGGGGCTTGGAGGCCGCCTTGACGCGACAAATATCATCCGGCCGCTTGTCTCATGCATAACTACGATAGAAAAGGAGCATACTGAGTATCTTGGAGACACACTGGAGAAGATTGCCGCGGAGAAAGGCGGAATAATAAAGGAGGGAACGCCTGTCATTGTCTCTCCGCAGGCTCAGGGCGTAAGGGATGTCTTTATCCGCATCGCAAGGCAGAAGAATGCAAAGCTGATGTTCGCGGACGAGGCATGCTCAAGCATTGAGTCAAAGGTGCGTCCGTTCAGCTTGGAAAATCCGTCTGAATGGGGCATGGACGCAAGGATTGTCTCGCCTCTGTTCAGCCGCCCGCTCTCCGCAAGGCTGCGTCTTGCAGGAGACTTCCAGGCCTGTAACGCCGCTGTCGCCGCGCTCGCCGTGAGAACCGCGTTCCCTAAAATCAGCGAGGAGACCATAGAAAGCGGCCTTGAGAAAGCCTCTCTCCCCGCAAGGTTTGAGATTGTCAAGGACAAGGGTAGATGGGCGGACATTCCGTACATAGTGATTGACGGCGCGCACACGCCGAAAAGCGTAGGATTCACGCTTGACACAATAATGGAAGCCGGCATGGAGATAAGAGCTCTTCTGTTCGCATGCGCAAAGGACAAGGACGCGCAGGGCATGGCAAGGCTCTTCCAGGGGAAATTCGACAAGGTGTTTGTAACGGTTCCTGGAAGCGTGAAGCAGTCAGACCTTGCAAGGACTGCGGCGGCTTTTGATGAGGCCGGAATTGACAGCACTTCAAGCGGCGACTACTCAAGTCTTATAAAGGACGCGCTCTCATTCTGCGCAAGGGAGAGGATGCCTCTTCTGGTGACAGGCTCCTTCTATCTTGCGGCTGAGGTCAAGAGGATTATCCAGGCCTAGTCAACATATATGCGCGGAACCCGCTTTGAGACTCCGCATGTGATCTCATAGCTTATTGTGCCTGTTGCGTCCGCAATCTCCTGGGCGCTCACTAAGGCTCCGCTTTCCTTCGGCCCGAATATGATTGCCTCGTCCCACCGCTTTACGCCGCTTTCCTCTCCAAGCTCGACCATGCACTGGTCCATGCATATCCTTCCGCGCACCGGATAAGGCTTTCCGTTTATGCTCACCTTGAGACCGGACTGTGTCTGGTTCATTCTTCTAAAAAGCCCGTCGCCGTAGCCTATGGGAAGGATTGCCATGGCGGTGTCCTTGTCCGCGGTCCAGGTTCTTCCGTAGGAGACGCAGCCTTCTCTCCTGAAATCGCGCACCGACACGACCCTTGAAACCAGCTCCATGACAGGCTTTAAGAACTCTCTCTCCCCCCTCGCCTCAAAATAGCTTCTGTCCAGCTGGCCTGGATAGTAGCCGTAGACAATTATCCCAGGGCGGCACATGTCAAGATGCATATCAGGATGGCACAGTGTAACTGCGGAATTGGCGCAATGGCGGATTCCGGGGTTTATGCCCCGCTTTTTTATATTCTCCACAGCCGACAGGAACTTCTCATACTGTCTGCTTGTGTAGTCAATATCATCGGCAAGGAGAGAGTCCGCGGCGGAAAAATGCGTGCACACGCCTCCAAGAGAGAGTGTGCGCGTGTCCTGTATCATCTCCGCGGCATCGCCCGCCTCGTCTGGATAGCAGCCGATTCTTCCCATGCCGGTGTCAACCGCAAGATGCACAGGGAAATTCCTTGCGCCAAGGCGGGCGGCCTCATCGGCAAACAAGCGTATATACTCACGGTCAAAGACAAGAGGCGTGAGGGAGCTCTCTACAGCCTGCCCTATCTCGTCAGGAGCGCAGAGGCTCAAGAGGAGGACAGGGCAAGTGATTCCGGCTTTCCTGAGCTCGACACCCTCGCTCACGGCCGCGACAGCAAGAAAGTCGGCTCCCGCCTCCAGCGCCTTTCTCGCGCAGACAACAGCGCCGTGCCCGTAGGCATCCGCCTTTACGGCTACGCACATTCTGCTCTGCGCGCTTATCTTCGAGCGGATAAGCGAGAGGTTATGCTCAAGGTTTCCTAAGTGTATTCTTGCAAATGTCGGTCTCATAGCAATTCTCAATATTAGTTTTTTAGAACTGTTTAAGCAATCTTTTTTCCGCATAAAAACATCTCAAATCCTCTGGGCTGAACAGGTATCTATGCCGAATGGTTATCGGCGCTGAACGGTTAATGGTTATTGAGGAAATATTCAAATTGAAGTATATTCGAGGTTACTACAACATTGTGGAGAATCTAAATGCTAAGAAGACACTCTCTTGCAGGAAATGCAGGCAAATCATATAAACCAAGCGCAATGGCGGCCGCTGTTATTGCGGCATCCGCGCTTTTCATGTTCTCATGCGCCACAACAAGGAGCGCAGAGCCGGAAAACGCATCTTCCCAGGAGGAAGAGGAGACAAGGACTGAGAGGACAACAGGCGGAAGAAGGGAGCTCAAGGTGATAAACTCCGCGGCGGATGCGCAAGAGACCAAGGCCGCGACACCTGAGTCGATATACAAGGAGAAGATAAGCGGCATAACGCTTTCTGTTGAGTCCGCCCCGAAGGAGACTACCGCAGGGCGCGCCTTTGCCGCCCCTTTCGTGTTCAAGGCAAAGAAACTTGACGGCTCTCCAGTGGAAGGCCTTGAGCTTGCGGTAAGCTATCCTGAGACCAAGAGCGGCACAGCAGTAAGCTTTGCCCTGGCCTCTCTCACGACAACCTCATCTGGAACAGTCGTGTTCATTCCTGCCACTCCGCAGTCATCGTTTGACAGCGAGATAAGAGTCTATCCCGCCGGAGATGTGACAAACCCGGCAATCGCAGAGGCGGCTGAAAGCGTGTCTGTATCCGCTCCGTACAAGGTAAAAACGAACAAGTCGCAGGCTGGCGGCACAATATCTGTCGTTGACTTCTCCCAGTCCGGGAAGCCTATTGTCAGCAACTCCGTGTCATCATCAAATATCCTTATGGCGCTGATGAAGCTGGGCTTCAAGCGTGTCGGAAACGCGGACTTCACAACCTCAATTCTCTCTGGAGACAGGGAGACTGTCTACAAGGCGGCAAAGGCTCTTATCGGCTCCGCATCCTCTTATCTTATATACGGCACGGTCAAGTACGCCTCTCCGTTGGAGCAGGATTCTGACGGAAAATACACTCTCACGCTTGAGGGAAGCATCACCTGCCTGGACATGAAGGACGGCTCTGTGCTTCTTGAGGCAACAAGAACCGCGGCTAGCCGTGAGGACAAGGACTGGAACTGCCTTCCAAGCGCAAGAAAATCGCTTGCGGACGCGCTCGCAGAGGCTATCAACTACGGACTATAGGACAGCAGGCTTTTATAGGGGAAGACTATGATATACACAGACACAAGGGACAAATCGGTAAAGACAGACTTTAGAACAGCTGTTGTAAGCGGAATGAGCGAGAGGACTGGAGGGCTTTACATTCCTGTCGAGTTTCCTAAGCTTGACAAGTCATTTCTGAACAAGAATCCGGAGCCTAATCTCCGCAATATCGCGCTTGAGATGGCAAAGCCATACGTTGCCGGCGAGATTCCTGAGAAGGACCTTGAGACCATAATAAACGATGCGTATCCTTTCCCCGCGAAAGTCTCCGGACTAGACCCGAACACCTATGTGCTTGAGCTTTTCCACGGCCCGACATGCGCATTCAAGGACTTCGGCGCGCGTTTCATGGCGAGAGTGATGTCTTTCTTCAACAGAGACGAGGACTCTCCTCTTCATATCCTTGTCGCCACATCAGGTGACACAGGCTCAGCTGTAGGAAGCGCGTTCCACAATGTTCCGGGGCTTGATGTTACTATTCTATACCCGGAAGGAAAGATCTCTCCTCTGCAGGAGAAGCAGCTTTCAACTTTTGACGGAAATGTGCGCGCGCTCAAGGTGAGCGGGACCTTCGATGACTGCCAGAAGCTTGTAAAGACCGCGTTCACGGACAAGGCTCTTCGCAAGTCGCTGCGCCTCTCATCAGCGAACTCTATCAACATAAGCCGCCTTCTTCCCCAGAGCTTCTACTACATGTACGCCTCTCTCTACGTAAGGAACAGGGCGTGGCCGTACAACAAGATTGAGAATCCGTCCATCATAATGGTTGTTCCAAGCGGAAACTTCGGGAACCTGACATCAGGGCTTATCGCGCGCGAGATGGGCGCCCCGATCACAGGCTTTGTGGCGGCGACCAACACAAACCGGACAATCCCAGACTGGATTGCGACTGGCGCATACACGCCGCGCCCGTCTGTCGCGACTTACGCGAACGCTATGGATGTGGGCGCGCCGAGCAACTACGAGAGAATCCAGGCGATGTATTCTCTTGACCAGGTGCGCCATCTGTTCGCATCCTACTGGCTTGACGACAACGGAATAATGGATTCAATAAAGGACTGCTACACAAAGACCGGATACACAATCGACCCTCACGGAGCCGTGGGCTGGAAAGCATGGAGCGACATAAAGAACGGCGGAATGGCGGCCCTTGTGTCAGGAAAGAAGAATGACTGGACAAAGCCCGGCCTTACTCCGAACATTCCCGACTGGGCGGATGATGTCGTGTCGAAGAAGAATGCGATTGGAATAGTCCTTGAGACCGCGCATCCTGCCAAATTCGGCGCCATTGTAAGCAAGGCGACTGGAAAGATGCCTTCTGTTCCGGACAGGCTAGAGAAAGTCATGCGCCTTGAGGACAAGGCTGTAAAGATGGAAAACGACTACACTAGATTCAAGGAATGGCTGCTGGACAACCTCCGGTAGAAAGCTTAAGGAACTGGATTGACGCAGCGACTTTGCAGAGCCGCGCAAAGATGAGTCAAGACAGCAAAGCGCAACGGCGAATGGCTCCTTGCGCTTTTGATAAGAACCGCTCCTCGCGGTTCCTGTCTATCACATATTCTCGTAAGTCTGCACACTGTCCTCAAGGTGCTCAACCTTTACTCCCGCCTCATCAAACATCCTGAGGCTGTCGGCCTCGTCGTGATAGTGCTTCTCGCAGACAACTCTTCTTATCCCGCAGTTTATCAGAAGCATCGAGCAGGTGCGGCAGGGCGTCATCTTGCAGTACACGGTTCCGCCGTCAATGCTTATGCCCCTCTTCGCCGCCTGGCAGATTGCGTTCTGCTCCGCATGGACTGTCCGGACACAGTGCTGGCTTATGGTGCCGTCGTCGTGGATGACTTTCTTCAAGAGATGCCCCACGTCGTCGCAGTGAGGAAGGCCTGTGGGGCTTCCGACGTATCCTGTCACCAGAATCTGGTTGTCACGCGCCACGACACAGCCAGAGCGGCCGCGGTCGCACGTGGCTCTCTTCGCAATTGTGCGCGACACTTCCATAAAGTACTCGTCCCATGTCGGGCGGACATATTTAATATCAGACATAAAGAGCTCCAAATAAAAAAAGCGGATACCTAATACTATAGGATATCCGCATAATTGAAAAGCAACAGGGCTTTGTCTACTTGCAGGCCTCGAATATTATGTCCGCAAGGAAGATTGCCGCAAGGATCCAGGTGACAACAGGTATTTCCCTAGCCTTCCTGCCTGCGCACTTGGCGATTACATAAGAGATGATTCCCCACATGATTCCCTTTGAGATGGAATATGCGAAAGGCATGGCCATTATCGTTATGAACGCAGGGATTCCCTCTGTAGGGTCGTCAAACTTGATTCCGACAACAGCCTTCATCATCAGATAGCCGACAAAAATCAGCGCTGGCGCTGTGGCGGCGGAAGGAACAAGGAAGAACAGATTAGAGAAGAACAGCGAGAGGAGGAACAGGATTGCCGTGACAACAGAGGCAAGTCCTGTGCGCGCTCCGGCCGCGACACCTGATGTTGACTCAACGAACGATGTTACAGTGGATGTTCCGACACAGGCTCCGACAACTGTTCCCACAGCGTCTGAGAGAAGAGCCTGCTTTGCGTTCTGCACGTTGCCGTCCTCTGTAAGCAGATTCGCCTGGTTTGCGACTCCGAGCAGCGTTCCGATTGTGTCAAACAGATCTGTAAAGAGGAATGTGAAGAAAATAACAAAGAACTTGCCGAGAACAAGGCCTGAGAACTTGCCTGTCGCGCCGTCAATGACAATTCCCTTGAAGTCGAACGCGAAAAGATGCGGAGCGCCAGGAAGAGAGACCGGCTTGAAATCCTCAGGAACGGTTGTGACACCGAACGGTATTCCGACTATTGTCGTTATGATAATGCCGATCAGGATTGCGCCCGGAACATTGAGCGTGTACAGGGCAATTGTGATGACAAGTCCGATTACAGCCACAATAGCGGTCTTGTTCGCCATTGTGAAGTTTACAAAGCCGATAAAGGTTCCTGTGTCTGTCTTGCATATTCCTGCGTTGACAAGGCCTATTATACAGATGAAGAGGCCGATTCCCACAGAGACCGCCTTCTTGAGGGAGTCAGGAATCGAGTTTATTATGGCCTCGCGTATGCCGCAGAGCGAGAGGATTATGAAAAGAATTCCCTCAAGCAGGACTGCGGTCAATGCGAGCTGCCAGCTGCAGCCCATTCCAAGCACAACGGTGTAAGTGAAGAACGCGTTGAGCCCAAGTCCCGGAGCAAGCGCCACCGGTAGATTCGCAAGAAAGCCCATTACAAGAGTCGCGATAGCCGCAGACACCGCCGTCGCCGTGAACACAGAGCCCCACTGCATTCCAGACTCAGAAAGAATGTTGGGATTCAAGGCGAGAATGTAGGCCATCGCAAGGAATGTCGTGATTCCGCCGATAATCTCGCGGCTCACGGTAGAGCCTCTCTCCTTGATTTTAAATAAAGTTTCCATCTTTTTAAGATACCTCCATGGAAAAATATGAGAGAATTATAGCATTATTTTAAGGATTGGCAAAATAAAAAAGCCTTCCTCACAGCGAGCGAAGAAGGCTTTAAGAGCGGTAGAAGGGAGTCGAACCCTCGTCATCAGCTTGGAAGGCTGAGATAATGAGCCGTTATATGACTACCGCAAAACTGATAGATAAACTATATCGAATATATGAAAACGTGTCAACTGCAAACTGCGCAAATCGCGCGGCTTGAAGCAATTTCTGCAGGCTCACGCAAGCCCAAGCTTGCACAGCGCAAGACGCGCCGCGCTCTGCTCCGCGCTTTTCTTGTTCTTGCCGTCGCATGGCCCGAATGACTCATCGCCCAGGCGCACGCTTACCCAGAACGTGCGGTCATGGTCAGGGCCGGTCTTCCGCACAAGCTCATAGACAGGACAGGCCTTGCTCTTCTTCTGATAGAACTCCTGGAGAAGCGTCTTGTAGTCCTTCTGTCCCCTGTTCTGCTGCACCTTCCTTATCTCAGGAACAATCAGCGACAGGACAAGCTTCTCGGCAGAGTCAAAGCCGCTGTCAAGAAAGTACGCGCCTATCACAGCCTCGACACAGTCCGCGAGTATCGCGTCCTTGTCGCGCCCGCCGCTCAGCTCCTCGCCTTTTCCCAGGATAAGCATCTTGTTTATGCCGATTCTGCGGGCAATCGGAGCAAGAGTCTTCTCGGAAACGACAACGCTCTTTATCTTTGACAAGTCGCCCTCAGGGTGATCCTTCATATCCTCATAAAGGAATGTCGCGACAACCATTCCAAGCACGGAGTCTCCGAGGAATTCCAGCCTCTCGTTGTTCAGATGCCTGCTGCCCGCATTCTCGTTTGAGTAAGAGCGGTGATGGAACGCAAGATCAATGAGCGATACGCTGTTGAATTTTATCCCCAAACCTCTGCAAAAGCCGTCAAGCTCCTTCCTCCGCGCGGCAGGTATATCAGTTCTGCCCAGGAATCTAGCTAGCATCCTCCCTCCTTGCATCTAAGCCTCTTAAAAAAAATAAACACAGACTGTGTTCCAAGCCTGTGTTTACATATTTGCAATAAAACTAATTAGCACCTTTTAAGGAACTACTTTGACTCTTTCTCCGCCTTGATGAAGTTGTAGGCATCGCGGACTGTCTCAAACTCGTTCGCCTTCTCATCAGGGATGCTTACGCCAAGCTCCTCTTCAATAGCATAGACAAGTTCATAAGTGTCAAGGCTGTCTGCGCCAAGATCACCACGGAAAGAAGAATCCATTGTGATTTTGCTCTCATCGATTTCCAGCTTTTCAGCAATAAGCTTCTGGATTTTGTTGAACAATTCGTCCATTTTTAATCTCCTGTGATTAAAGTTAAGTAAAATCTCCTCCTACGGGGATTCACGTATAAGTTAGTTCTTTCAGACTTACTTGACTTCCGGTCTGATTACCTGACGTCCACGGTAGAAACCGCACTTAGGACATACATGGTGCTGCAGGACAAGGTTGCCGCAGTTCGCGCACTCAACAAGAGTCGGAGTTGCCAGGTGCATATTCACACCGCGGCGTCTGCGTGTACGTGCTTTTGAAGTTTTCGCTCTAGGTACTGCCATTTATATAACCTCACTATATGTATTGTTGCTTGAACGGGGTCAATATTATAACAGTTCCCGTCTGATTGTCAATTGCAGTATATCAATATTCAGATGATTGTCAATAAGTTTTATGACAAAAATACAGTTTTTGTCATTTTGAGCGTGTTTCTCCAGCGCACAGCCGTGCTCAAGTTTCTTTTTTATTATACTTTCTTAGCACAGCCTCTGACACTATTGGAGGCACCATTCCGCTTATGTCGCCGCCAAACTGCGCCAGCTCCTTGATTGAGCTGGACTTTACTATGACATACCTTGTCTCTGTCGGCATGAAAAGAGTCTCTATATCTGAATTCAGGCTATGGTTCATAAGCGAAAGGTCAAACTCGTAGGAGAAGTCATTTACACTGCGGATTCCCCTTATCAAAACCTTTGCGCCGGCCTTCTTCGCATAGTCAACAACAAGCGCATTCCATCTGTGGACCTCCACATTGTGATAAGGCTCCACGAGCGTCTTGAGCATAATCACCCTCTCCTCCGCGGTGAAGAGGCTTGTCTTGCCGGGATTATCGGAAACAACAACATCAAGCTTGTCAAAAAGCCTGCTAGCGCGCTCTATAACATTAAGATGACCATAAGTCGGAGGATCAAAGCTTCCGGGGAAGACTGCAATATTCATAGGTTCTTTTTATCATGTTTGACGCAAGGGCGCAAGTACGGTATATTTTGGCTATGAAACCTTCAAGATTACTTCAAGTGCTCCTGGCATCAGGCACATTTCTTTTCTTTCTATTAAGCTGCGGCTCGACCTCCTCTGTCGCGCAGGCAGAGCCCGCAAATGAGGAGCCCGCCGTCATTGTCCAGAAACATGCAGAGCCTCCTGTAAAGGAAGAAAAAGACGAATACACACAGTCTGTCGGCTCCCTGACTGTATCAAAAGACACGTTTGAGGCAGACAAGGCGGAAATACTTAGCATAATAGACAAGCTTAGCACTATTATGCACGACTTTGACTATGACTCCTGGCTTCTTTACGTTGACTCCCAGTCAAAAGCCTACTGGTCCAAGCCAGCCAACCTTAGAAAGGCGCAGAGCAAGCTGCCTGTCAAGGGACTCAAGCTCAACAGCCTGCAGGATTACTTCAAGTATGTATTTGTGCCAGCAAGAGCAGGACGCTCTGTCTCCACGCTCAGGTACGAATCCGACACTTATGTGAAGGCCGTGCAAATCAACCAGCCGGAGCAGAACGGAAATCCAGAGTCTTACACAGTCTACTATTACTTCAACAAGATAGACGGGCACTGGGAGCTTCATCTTCCGGAGATAGAGGACTGACAAGCTTACACGTTGCTTTTTTATCATCAACCGAATATAATTTTTTAATGCTATCTGGCTCAGATGCCGATTAAGAGATAGAGGCTTTTAAATTTCATTTTTAAGCTCAGCAGTTGAAATATGAATCCAAGGGGGATTGCTCATAATGAAACCAGTTAAATATGCCGCGGCAGGAATTCTCGCAGTATCCGTTTTATTTTCCGCCGCCGCGCAGTCAAACAACACAAGCTCCAGCGGCACAGGCTCAGGCAATGAGTCCAATGTTGAAAGCGAATACCTCAGCAGTGTCGAGGATGTTGTAATCACAGAGCTTGCGAACTCAGACGAGAGGGACAACAAGCTTGTCGCCCTCCAGTACCTTGAGAACGCAGTGAACGAGGGACGCACAACTCCTGACATGATGAAGGCGCTTGACGGTCTTGCGGGAGAGGGAATCTCAAGCCAGGCAAGAACAAAAGGCCGCATTATGAATAACTTTCCAGATATAAGGGCGAAAGCGTGTGAGATTCTCGCAAACGTAAAGACAGAGGAGTCAAAGGACACTCTGGTAAAAGTCGCTCTCGCTGACAACGAGCCGATGGTCATAACAGCTGCAATACGCTCGCTCGGAGAAATCGGCATAAACGACAACGATGAGGTCTCGGAGACAATCGCATGGGCGCAGAAGAAGAACGCTGTCTTAAACCCGACATCCTCTCTCGCGCTTGAAGTCCTTATAGCTTACGAGAAAATCGCGGACACCGTGCAGGACAAAGGCCCTATGATCCAGGCGGTTGGACAGATAGCCTCAAACTACCACTATGTTACGCCGGTGCGGACACGCGCGCTTGAGCTTCTAAAGACTTTGCAGGGAAGCTCGTCATCTTCCTCTAGCAAGAAGAGCGCGGACGCAAAATAGCTCTCAGAGAGAACGTTTAAATGAGGCTGCTAAAGTATCGCAGTCTCATTTAACTTCAAGTTTGATTCTCAAACTTGTTTATAGGAACGGTTATAAAAATCAGTTATTATAATATAAAAAGTAAAGGCATTTCTATAAAATTAGAAATGCCTTTACTTTTTGTCTCTGTTTTGAGGGATACGGGATTCGAACACGCAACCTTCGGCTCCGGAGGCCGACGCTCTATCCAGTTGAGCTAATCCCCCATTAACGATATAAAAAGAAGATTATTGATTTGGGGTGGAATTGTCAACTGCAAGCAATCGGCGTTCCGCTCCTAAAGGTCAAGACCGGGGAGGTTTTTCAAATGCAGCCGATAATCTTAGCATCATCATCACCGAGGCGACAGGAAATCCTGAAGCTCCTTAACATTCCGTTTCAAGTAGTGCTTCCAAACTATGAGGAAGAGTATCCAGACGACATCGCCCTTGAGGAAGTTCCGGAGTTCCTTGCGACAAGGAAAGTGAACGCTGTCGCGCGCGCCGCCCCTGCCGGCACAGAGTATCCGTGGATACTTGGCGCTGACACAGCCATAATAAAAGGAAACAAGATTCTCGGGAAACCAAAGGATCAGGAAGAGGCTTTCAGCTTTATAAAGGACTTGCAGGGAAAGACACACAAGGTTGTGACCGGCCTAGCGCTGTTCAACAGCGAGCTTCATTATGTGAGCAACAGGACGGCGACGACAGAGGTTACATTCGCAAAGATGTCCGATGAGGAAATCAAATGGTATGTCGGAACAGGCGAATGGCACGGAGTCGCGGGCGGCTATAGAATACAGGGCCTTGCAAGCTGCTTTATCTCAAAAATCAAGGGTACTAACAGCGCCGTCATGGGATTGCCCATATTTGAGCTTTATGATATGCTCAAGGAGCAAAATTATTCAATTCTTGAATAGCATTGCCGGGACTTATGGAAGACCGTAGGTTTTTATCCATAGGCTCGTAAATCTTCCGGTCTGCCAATGGCAGGCACGAGAAACAGAGTTCGGTGGAAAACCTTTCCGTTTTTACGGCAGACACGGTTTTCCGGTGAAGGAGACGCTTTATGGCAGTAGTAACCATGAAGAGTTTGCTTGAGTCAGGTGTGCACTTCGGCCACCAGGTCAAGCGTTGGGATCCGCGCATGAAGAAATACATCTTCGCAGAGCGCAACGGTATCCACATCATCGATTTGCAGAAGACAATCGGTGCAATCAAAGACAGCTACGAGGCAATTCGCAAGATTGTAGCATCAGGAAAATCAGTGCTTTTCGTAGGCACAAAGAAGCAGGCGCAGCAGGCAATCCAGAAAGAGGCTGAACGCTGCGGCATGTTCTATGTAAACAACCGCTGGCTTGGCGGAATGCTTACAAATTTCGCAACAATCAAGAAGTCGCTCCAGCGTCTCAAGAAAATTGAGAAGATGGAAGTAGACGGCACTTTCGACAACCTTACAAAGAAGGAAGTCGCAAATCTCCTTAAAGAGAAAGACAAGCTCACAAAGAACCTTGGCGGAATAAAAGAGATGAAGGAGCTGCCAGGCGCGCTCTTTATCATCGACACGCACAAGGAGCAGATCGCTGTTGCAGAGGCGCACCGCATGGGAATTCCTATCGTCGCTGTCGTAGACACAAACTGCAACCCTGAGGGAATCGACTACCCTATTCCAGGAAATGACGACGCTATCCGCGCTATCTCGCTGTTCACATCTATAATTGCAAATGCTGTTATCGAGGCGAACAATGAGGAAGGCCTTAAGATTATCGAGACTCTCAATGACGATGAGGAAGTTGTGACGGATGCTTCCACAAAGAAAGATGATGTGGAAATCGATGACTACTCAAACTACACTCCGACAGAGCCAAAAGAGGAAGATTTAGCCGCTGACGAAGATGACAGCGACGATGACGACCTCGCCGATAAATTTGACAAATAACAAGGGGACACTTATGGCATTTACTGCTAGCGATGTAAAAGCTCTCCGCGAGGCTACAGGAGCCGGAATGCTGGACTGCAAGAAGGCTCTCCAGGATGCAGACGGCAATCTCGCAGAGGCTGAGAAGATACTAAAAGAGAAAGGGCTTGCCGCAATGGCAAAGCGCTCTGACAGGGCAACTGGCGAAGGCCGCGTTGTAATCAAGCAGGAAGGAAACAAAGTGGCAATGGTTGAAGTCACTTGCGAGACTGACTTTGTTGCGAACAATGCGGATTTCGCTGCGACTGCTGAGAAAGCGGCAGAGATTACGCTTGCAAATGGAAAAAGCGAGGTTACAGAAGAGCACAAGGCTCTTATCAATACCATCGCAATCAAGTTCCGTGAGAATATGGCAGTACGCCGCGCCGCTTTTGTGGAGTTCGGAGACAATGCTGTAGCCGGAACTTATGTCCATTCAGACCACAAGACCGGAGCAATCGTAGTTGTCGAGGGCTCTACCGCAGATGAAGTAAAGACTTTCGCAAAAGACTGCTGTCTTCATCTTGCGGCCTTCACTCCAGCCTATATAAGACAGTCGGATGTTCCTCAGAGCTATATAGACGAGCAGAAGGAAATCTTTACAGCCCAGATGGATGCTGATCCTAAGATGGCTTCAAAGCCGCAGAATGTAAAGGAAGGCATACTTCACGGCAAAATCAACAAGCTTCTTGCAGAGACCTGCTTTGTAGACCAGCCGTTCGTAAAGGATGACAAGGTCTCAGTAGAAAAGAAGCTTGAGGAAGTCGGCAAGGCTGCGGGAGCAAAGCTTTCATTCGGAAAGATTGTTCTCTTCGTTCTTGGAAAATAACTTCATAACCTAGAAAGCGGTTGGATAGTATCTCCGGCCGCTTTTAGTTTTATCTTGCGGGCTCTGTTTATTCAGCCTGGCTAAAATATGGGAGAAAATATTATGGCATTTGATGCAAAGTCAAAAATGGAAAAAACCATAGAAGGTCTAAAGAATGAGATGAATACAATCCGCACAGGACGCGCGTCTGCATCTATGTTTGACAAAGTCCGCGTTGACTACTACGGACAGAAATCACCGCTTAACCAGGTAGCGCAAATCTCAATTCCAGAGGCCCGCACAGTTGTCATTTCTCCGTTTGACAAGAGTCTTATCACAGATATAGAGAAGGCAATTCTTGTCGCCGACCTCGGTCTGAATCCTTCAAATGACGGAAAAGTAATCCGCATCTCAATACCTGCCCTCACCGCCGACAGACGCAAGGAGCTTGTAAAGCAGGCAAAGTCAATGGCGGAGAACTACAAGACAACAATACGCAATATCCGGCGCGACGGCAATGACGACCTCAAGAAACAGCAGAAAGCTGGAGAGATAACAGAGGATCAGCTTAAAAAGGAAACAGAGAATCTCCAGAAGATGACTGACAAATATATTGCGGATATACAGGCTGTCTCTGACGCTAAGGAAAAGGAAATCCTCAACTAAGCGAAAAATGAACCTTGAAGAAATAAAAGCCAGCGGTCTGCCTAGACATATTGCGATAATAATGGATGGCAACGGCCGCTGGGCTAAAAAGAGAGGCCTGCCGCGCACAGCAGGGCATAAAGAAGGCCTCTCGTCAGCAAAGAGGATTGTCGCCGCGGCGGCATCTCTCGGAATAGAATACATAACTTTATACACATTCTCTACAGAAAACTGGAAGCGGGCGAAAGAGGAAGTCGGCTATCTTATGAGCCTTATAAAAGGACATCTGCGCGCGGAGTTCCAGTTCTACAAGAAAAACGGAATAAGAATTGAGCATATAGGAGACCTTGACGGGCTCCCAAAAGATGTCCAGCAGGAAATACTAAGCGCAAAGAGCGACACAAGCCACTTTACAGGAACAACATGCGTCCTTGCGATAAACTACGGAAGCAGAGACGAGATAATACGCACGGTCAAGAAAATAATAAGTGAAGGCACCTCTCCTCAGGATCTGACAGAAGAAACATTCAGCAGGAAGCTTGACATTCCGTCTCTGCCGGATGTTGACCTTATGATAAGAACAGGCGGCGAGGAAAGGCTCAGCAACTTTCTGCTCTGGCAATGCGCATACTCTGAATTTATATTTACAGACACATTATGGCCTGATTATACTGAAGAGGAATTCTTCCAGGACATAGTTAAGTTTCAAAAACGGAACAGAAGGTTTGGGGCAGTTCCAGACCAAAAATAGACCGAGGAATATATGAACGGTAAAGTCATTTCAAGACTCTGCATATTTTTCATAGGCGTGCCGCTAGTCATAGCCCTGATTCTCCTGAAGCAGATGAACCATCTTGCGCTGCATTTTGTCGTCACGGCTGTATCTGTGATTGCGGCGGAGGAGTTCTACCATATACTCTCACATAGCTTCAAGCTTCAGAACAAGGTTTTTGTAGTAACGATGGCCGGACTTATAAACTTTGCAATGCTTCTAAGAGCGGTATTCGGCTTTGATATTTCGTATATTGACTTTGCATATATCGCGGCGGTTCTTGCCGTTCTTGCGTCAGAGACAGTGCTAAGGAAGACCTTTGAGGACTCCAACAGCCGGATAGTCACGTCAATCGCCATTCTCACATACACTGGGCTTCTCCCGACTTTTGTCACAAGAATGACATTTCTTTCAAGCTCGCGCCAGGTTCTCATAATGTTCCTGACGATGGTGTTCTTCTGCGACTCGCTTGCCTGGTTCTTCGGAGTTCTCTTTGGCAAGAACAACAAGGGCTTTATAAAAGCCAGCCCGAACAAGAGCATCGCAGGGTTCTGCGGCGGAATAGCAGGCTCAATACTAAGCGGAATCCTGTCATGGTATCTCTGGAACGACATATTCACTGGCTCAATGCTCAAGCTTATACTGCTTGGCGTGCTTATTTCACTCACATCGATTATAGGTGACCTTGTCGAGTCCGTGCTCAAGCGTTCGTCTGAATGCAAGGACTCAGGCTCAATAGTTCCTGGCCGGGGCGGAATTCTGGATTCCATTGACAGCATCATCTTCTCCGCCCCTGTCTTTTACTTTGCGGTAACGCATATATACCCTTCTCTCATTCAATAGGCAAATGGACAGCAGACAGAAAACCAAGAGAGTTCTTGTGCTTGGCTGCACTGGCTCAATAGGATCAAGCACAGTCGATATTCTAAGAAACGAGAAAGACCGCTTTGTATGCTGCGGTCTTACTGCAAACAAGAACAAGAAGAAGCTTGAGGAGCTTGCCGGCTCATTTGATTGTCCGTATTCGCTTACTTGTGAGGAAGGCTATGACGGAATAAGAGCTCTTATAGAGAAGTCTCATCCAGACATTGTTGTAAACGGCATAGCAGGAAGCGCGGGTCTTGTTCCAAGCATCATAGTCCTGGAGGCAGGAATTGATCTTGCTCTTGCAAACAAAGAGTCTGTTGTAATGGCGGGACCTGTGATTTTCGAAGCCGCAAAGAAACACCATTGCCGCATTCTTCCTGTGGACAGCGAGCATTCGGCGATATTCACTCTTCTTAGCCAATGCGGCGGAGCCGGCAATGTGGAGCAGCTTGTCATAACAGCAAGCGGCGGACCTTTCAGGACATGGGACTCACAGAGAATAGCAAACGCGACATTAGAAGACGCGCTCAAGCATCCTACATGGAGCATGGGAACAAAAATCACGGTAGACTCCGCGACGCTTGGCAACAAGGGGCTTGAGGTGATAGAGGCAAAGCGTCTGTTTGGCTTTGACACAAAGGACATAAAGGTTGTTGTGCATCCGCAGAGCATAGTCCACTCACTTGTGAGAACAAAGGATGGAATTGTATATGCGCAGCTCTCAGAGCCTGACATGAGGCATCCTATTCTCCAGGCTCTTGACTGGCCGGAAATAAGAGGAAACAGCATGAGGCCGTTTGACCTTACGGATACCCAGGACGGAAAAAGAACCCTCACATTTGAGAATCCGCGGCTAGATGATTTTCCGCTTCTCTCCCTTGCGTTCTCTGCGGCGGACAAGGACAACTGCCATCCTGTCGCATTCAACGCGGCGAACGAGATTGCGGCATGGGCTTTTATCGAAGGCAAGATTAAATTCTCAAGGATTTCCATGACAGTGGCCTCTGTAATGGATTACAATGGCGGAAAAGCATGGGACACTAGCGCGCGGGATCTGGACGACATATTCGAGGCGGACAAAATGGCGCGCGCGCTGGCAAAAGAGCAGCTGGAAAAATGATATTAAAAATAATATACGGTCTGATAATTCTTGGAATCATTGTCTTTATACACGAGTCGGGGCATTTTCTTGCGGCCCTTGCCTGCTCTGTAAAAGTCGAGGCGTTTTCTATAGGAATGGGGCCTGTGCTTCTGCACAAGAACATAAGAGGAATCGACTGGCGGATTTCTCTTCTTCCTTTAGGCGGCTACTGCGCGATGAAAGGTGAAAAGGATTTCACGCAGGCCCTGGAAAACGGCGAGAATCAAATCTATGGAGACAGCGACTCCCTTTACGGAGTTCATCCTCTGAAAAGAGCTTTCATTGCATTTGCAGGACCGCTTGCAAATATCGTGCTTGCGTTTATCGCCTTCTTTATCATCTCCCTTACAGGCTACACATACTGGTCTGCGTCCGGCCAGATAACTCTTGCAAACGAGCTCTACCCCCAGATGCATTCTGCGGCGGCGGAGGCCGGTATAAAGACAGATGATGTCATAACCATGATTAACGGCAGCGAGACAAAAGATTTCGCAGACATATACAATTTTGTTGCCCTTCATCCGGACGAGGATCTAAGGATAACAGTAATGAGAGGCGGCCAGGAGCTTGAATTCACTGTTCACTCGGATCTTGACAAGTCATCCGGAGCTGGAAAAATCGGGGTTGTTAGCAAGCCGGACACATTCGTGCAGCGGGAGGCCAGGAGATACGGCTTTTTTGGAGCAATTGCCCAGGGAGCAAAGGAGACCGCCGGCATGACAGCGGCAACAGTAAGAGGCATCGCGACACTGTTCAAGGGGGTCAAGCTCACACAGGCGGTAAGCGGTCCCGCGTCAATAACAGCGATGCTCGGCGACACAGTAAAGACAGGCTTCTCCGTCAATTTCAGGACAGGACTGTCCTCTGTCCTTAACTTTGTCGCCCTCATCAGCATTTCCCTCTTTATAATGAACCTGCTTCCAATTCCTGTGCTGGACGGAGGGCTGATTCTCTTTTCTCTTATAGAAGCTGTGTTCCGTGTCAATATTTCACCAAAGCTGCGTTATCGTGTACAATATATCGGTCTCGCCTTTATAGCCTTTCTCTTTATCGTGGCAGTAATCGGCGACTTCAATTACTTTGCGGGGATTATCAATGAAAAATAAGATTCTTCCAGTTCTAGTTCTTCTTTCAACAGCTTTCTCTGGACTAAAAGCCTCTGCCCAGTCCCATATCTCAACCCAGGCCCATGAGTCAAGCGTAAACGCTCTCGCAGCCATTGACGGAGTGGCGGGAGAGCAGGACACAGTATTCAGCGTGGGGCAGGACGGATTTATAATAAAATGGACAGACGACGGACTTGGAGAGCATTACCAGGTTACAGACGTCGCGATAAAGATGGCGGCAAGAAGCCCGAACGGACGTGACATCGCAATCTACGAAAGCGACGGCGCATCGCTGAACATGGTAAGCATCTGGAACTTCAGCACGCTGACAAGAAAATGCGCCTTCACATTCAGCACACCGATAACCTCCCTTTCCTATTCCGCAAAAGGAACTTACGTTCTGTGCGGCACGGCAAGCGAGAGGGGAACTTATTTTCTGACCACATCGAACAACACAATCACATCTAGGAAGCTCAAGGAGTCCACAGGGCCTGTAAGCATGGCTGTCACAAGCGACAGCGAGAACAGCGCGGCAATGTACTCGCCCGGAGGCTCCCTTTCCTACTACAATCTCAGGACAGGACAGAAAAAGGCCAAGTTCTATACGGAGAGCGGACTAAGCCAGCCGCGCCTCTACAACAACAATGTCTTCTTAGCGGGATACAAGGACTCAAGCATATACATAATCCAAGCCACAACGGGAAGCACGATAGCAAAGTTTCCTGTCTCAGGAAAGGAGCCGGTCCTGCTGTCCTCCAGCAAGAGCGACAGCCTGTATTATATCGTGAGCGAGAACTTGCAGTTCAAGATGTATATGATTCAAAACGACAGGAACAAGAATGTCATTGCGCCCCAGCTCATACGCACGTTCACCGGAATACGAAGCGGAGAGGAAATAGGGTGCGCGGTCCTGCAGGCAGACGGAACAGTATTCGCCGGAACGACACTCGGCAATATATACAAGTTTGACAATGCTGTCGCCGCGCGTGTTGATGTTCTCCAGCCGGTAAGCGACAAGATGTATGACAAGATTTATGATGTCGCGCCTATAGGAAGCAACTTCTACTTTCTGTCTCCGGACTCTGTGTTTCTCTCTTCCTATGACAGCGGAATTGTTGACAGGAAAGGCTCAAATCCGGGGCAGACAAACATAATTACTTACAATGACAATGCGGCGATTCTGTGGTCAAGGGGCACAAGGAAGGCAGTGCAGCTGCTTGAATTCCAGACAGGCGCGCTTACAACACTGTTCACTCCGGATTCCACTCTCCAGTCGCTAAGGCTGTTCGGCGGCTACCTGCTTTCCATTGAGGGGAGCTCAACCGTGAGCAGAATCAATATCCAGACAAATGAAAAAGAGAACCTATACAACGGGGCAGGCATCCAGGACGCAGTTCTGTACAACGACACAGACCTTTATATAGCAAAGACAAGCGCGACGACACCGGAGGTTCCTCTCCTCTATATCAACACAAGGACAAAGGAGACAGTTCCGCTCAGCCTTAAAGGAAGCGTTGCGTACTCCCTAAGCTATGATCCTTCCGCCGAAGGCAGCGAGATTTACGGAATAGTAATCAGCACAAACAGCCAGAACAGCGTGTCAACGGCAGTATTCTCATATAATCCGTCAACAAAAACATCACGGCGTCTTATAGAGGAAAGATCCGAGGACTCAAACGCAATCAGCTATCTCTCATATCCTGTGCTATACACAAACATGGGAAAGTCAAGAATCCGGTCATACAACCTCTCTGCAAGAAGGAGCTTTGAATACAAGCGCTCAGCCTCGCTTCCTGTAAAAATTGCAAGAAACAGCTCAAGGCTTGTGGTATTGAACAGGGACGGCTCTGTAAGCTGGTACAACCCTGACATGAACGGAGTTATCGCGGACTGGTACCTGACAACAGACGGCCAATGGTTTGAATTCTAAGGCGGGGCTTTCCCGCCGGCAAAGCGGCGGGCACGGGCTTTGCGCGGCTCCGGACCTGAGGCCTACGTTGTTTTCTGACGGTGGCTGAGCCTCTGCCTGTTCTGCTTGACGGCAGGCTGCCGGCAGACAGGCTGTCGAAACTACAGCAAGAAAACAACGCTTCGCGCCTCTACAATCCCTAAGCCTTCTACATTCTTATTCCGCATCCACGCAGAAGCGCCTCTTTATAGACATCCTCGTAGCTCCGGCAGCTTTTTGTCCAGGTAAAGTCCTGGGACATGGCTCTCTTCTGCATGTCCCGTATATGCTCTTTCTTATTGTAGTATGCGTATACAGCCCAGCCCACAGTGTCATAGACAGCCTGCGGTGTAAGCTGGTCAAACATGAATCCGGTTCCCTCACCTGTATGCTCGTTGTAGTTCTGCACAGTGTCGGCAAGGCCTCCTGTGCGTCTTACAATAGGAAGCGTTCCATAAAGCTCAGAGTACATCTGGTTAAGACCGCAAGGCTCGTACCTGCTTGGCATAAGGAAAAAGTCTGAGCCAGCCTCAATCAAGTGGCTTATATTCTCGCTGTAGCCAATCTTTGCGCGGAAATTAGGGAGCTTTGACTGCAGCGAGCTTATCTCGTCTTCCGCCCACCTTTCTCCGCTTCCCAGAAGAACAAACTGCACGTCCATAGTAGTGCATATTCTCCAGAGACTTCCGTAAGTCGGGGCAATAACCTCGGCAATTCCTTTCTGGCTTACAAGGCGGCCAATCATGCCGACAACAGGAACATCAGGACGCGTCTCAAGTCCAAAATATTCCTGGAGCGCTTTCTTGCATTTTGCCTTGCCCGACATATCATTCTTTGAATAGTTTGCGGGAATAAGCTTGTCCTTCGCAGGATTCCAGACATCTGTATCAACACCGTTCACAATACCCTTTACCACATCGCTTCTTACACGCAACAGACCGTCAAGGCCAAAGCCTCCTTCCGGTGTCTGTATTTCCCTTGCGTAAGTCGGACTCACAGTCGTAACCATGTCAGCAGATGAGATCCCCGCCTGAAGAAAATTGATTGCTCCGTTTCTCTCAAAGCCCGCTCCATAGTAAAGTCCCCAGTCAATTCCAAGATCCGCGAACTTCTCCTTGCCGTATACTCCCTGGTAGCCCATGTTATGGATTGTAAAGACAGATGCCGTATGGCTGAACGCTCTCTGCTGCCGGCAGACATACTTTACAAGGACAGGCGCCAGCCCCGCCGACCAGTCATGCGCATGGACAATATCAGGAAACCAGGAGAGCTTGTTGCATACCTGGAGAGCGCCATGGCACAAAAGGCTAAAGCGGTATGGATTGTCAAAGAAATCAGGTTCCGCCTTTGTTCCGTAGACACCGTCCCTGCCAAAGCAGTTCTCATGGTCAAGGAAATATACCTGGACATCCTTGGAGCCTGGAAGAAGAGCCGTATAAACAGCAGTCCATTCCTGGCCAGTTCCGACAGGAACGCCAAGCGGTCCCTCAAGCTTTACAAGATTCCGTCTGTCAATCTTGTAGTACCGCGGCATTACTATCTTCACGTCATGACCAAGCTTAGAAAGGCTCAAGGCAAGAGCCGAGACAGCGTCGGCCAGCCCGCCGGTCTTTGCAAAGGGAACAGCCTCTGCGCTCACCATTAAAATCTTCATAGTCCAAGTCTCCTATTTCGCGGCCTCAATAAAAGCCTTCTCGGAATTTATAATAGTCTTCTCGCTTACGCAGTATGCAAGGCGGAAATAGCCTTTCTTTCCAAAGCCGTTGCCCGGCGCGCTCAGGATAAAGTATTTCTTCATGTAGTCCGAAAACGCGCTGTCGTCCTCATTCCATCTGTCCGGAACCTTTACAAACACATAGAACGCCCCCTCCGGCTTGCAGTACTTAAAGCCGGCCTTGTCAAGAATTGCGCAAAGAAGATCGCGCCGCTTCTTATATGAGGAGTAGTCAACCTTCGCGTTCCAGCTTTTTGCCACAACCTTCTGGAAAAATGCAGGAGCGTTCACACAGCCTAAGGTCCTCAGGCAGAACGTGCAGGCAGAGATAAACTCATCAGCATCCTCGCATTTTGGATTCACAGCTATATAGCCAATGCGCTCGCCAGGAAGAGAAAGATCCTTCGCAAAGCTTGAGACAACTACAGCATTGTCATACACAGGGAAAACAGGAGGAACCTTCGCGCCGTCATAGACAATCGCACGGTAAGGCTCATCACAGATTAGGTAAGGCATTCTTCCGCAAGCTTTTCCATGCTCCTTTAACGCAGAGGTGAGATTATCAATATCCTCCTTTGAATAGATTTTTCCAGTCGGGTTGTTCGGCGTGTTTATAAGAACAGCGGCTGTCTTTTCTGACAGAGCAGATGCTATGGCGCTTACGTCAAGAGAGAAATCATCCTTTGTCGGAACCTCAATCAGCTTTCCTCCAAAGTTGTGGACATAATGGCGGTACTCGGCAAAGAACGGAGCAGGAACAACAACCTCGTCTCCAGGGTTCAGAATTGCCTTCAGCACACAGTTAAGCGCGCTTGCCGCGCCCACGGTCATCACAACGTTGCCGCCGGCAAGCTCAGTCTCCTGCTCGCCCCCTACTTTCCTTGCCATAGCGGCGCGCACCTCCGGGTATCCGGCGTTAGGCATGTACCCGTGGCAGCCATGCGTTGTGTCTTCCGCAGTCTCAAGGATTGCCGCCTGGACCTCATTGGGCGGATCCAAGTCTGGATTGCCCAAAGAGAAATCAAAGACATTGTCATCTCCATACTGTTTTTTCAGCTGGATTCCTTCCTCAAACATCTTTCTTATGACAGATGCGCCCTTAGAGTTTATAGTTTCCTTTATTTGTGATGCTATCATAGTGGAGAAATTATAGCACAGATATAAAAAATATGTAACTTATTGAGAAAACAGCCGTTTTCCAGTATGCTTATGGAGGTACATATATGAAAAGACTTATTTTTATTTCCATCATGCTCATTGCGGTCAGTATCTTCGCAGAGCCGTTCAACAAGAAGCTCTCAGACAGCGAAAGACAGACAATCGCAGGCGGAGAAGTCCTTATAAGAAACATAAGCTCCATGAAAGACATCTGCATGGAAAAGACAGACTCAACCGAAAAAATAATAAGCACAATGAAAAAGCTTGACCCCGCCTTTGCCGCGGAAATTATCCAGGTGCGTCCTTACAAAGGCAATGAGAATCTCAAGGAGAATATCAACAGCGCCCTGCTCAACATAGAGGACTATGTGGGAATTCCTTATTTCTCGGAGAGAACGCAGGAATGGTACGAGCTTTACTCATCCGCACAGATAGACAGCATTGCACAGAGCGAGGACAAAAAGACAAAGAGCATTGACTGCACGCTTGAGATGTCGCTGTTCGGCAAATTCAAGTCAGAGATTACAGTAGAGGATAACGACAGCTTCTACTACTACGAGCTTAAGAATAAGGACAAGCTTGTCTACCACGGCAAGTTCACAGCTGTAAAGCCGGAGAAGATGGTCTCATGCATAACGCTTTTCCGCGACGGAGACAACTGGATTCTCTACGCAATAGGCGGCGTGGACGTGCCGAAAATCTGGTTCCTAAAGGACAGAATAGAGACATCGTTCATGAACAGGATAAAGACCTTCTGCAACTTCATATTCCAGAAAATCTAGTCAAGATAATGGAAAGATACATTGTAACTCCAGAGAAGATGGTCTTCGGAGGAAGCTGTCTTGCAAAAATAAACGGCAAGAATGTCTTTATTCCA
Organism: uncultured Treponema sp.; assembly: GCA_964623405.1. GTDB lineage: Bacteria > Spirochaetota > Spirochaetia > Treponematales > Treponemataceae > Treponema_D. The sequence continues at coordinate 4,664 of CAZURC010000011.1, read as the reverse complement.
TTCGCGCTCCCAGGCGAGAAGATAGAGATAGAAATAACAAAGTCATTCCGCGACTACGACACAGCAAGAATCACAAGAATAATTGAGCGCTCCCCTCACCGCGCCCAGCCATTCTGCCCCTTGTACGGCAAATGCGGCGGCTGCAGCATGCAGCATATAGAAAGCTCATTCCAGGTGGAGCTCCGCGCCTCAATGCTGCGCTCATGCTTTGAGCGCGCAGGCCTCGTCTGCCCTGAAATCCAAGTGATAAGAGGACATGACAAAGGCTACCGCGCGCGGATTCAGCTGACCGACGGGGGATTCAGCGCAAAGGAGTCAAACACAATTCTCCAGACAGATTTCTGCCCCGTTGCGACAGACGAGATAAACAGATACCTGAAAAGCGTGAGCCAGGACAAGCGCCCGAGAGGCCGTGTGCATTTTTTCGGCGACAGGCGGATTGTAAGCTCCAGCCAGAAGGACTTTGACCATCTTGTTGTCGCCCGCGAGGAAAAGAAGGATTTGTGGGAGCAAAGGCAGATTGGGAAATCAAGGAAAAAGGCAAGGAACAAGGTAAGGCAGAGATTCGCCGGAACACAGGGAAACTCTCCAAACTGCCTGGCAGTATCCCTTCTTGGCAAGAAGATAGAATTTGATGCGCAGGGATTCTTCCAGTCAAACATGGAGGTGCTTGAGAATACAATAGAGACGCTTACGGCTGGCCTTGCAGGAAGCAACGCGCTTGACATGTACTCAGGCGCAGGAACTTTCTCAGTATTTCTCGCGGACATATTCAAAAAGACATTCCTTGTAGAGCATAACCGCGACGCTCTTGTCCATGCAGAAGTGAACATGGCGGGAAAAAGCCACGAAACCTACGGTCTGAGCGGAGCTAAATGGGTCAGGGAGAACAGCGCGATGGTCATAAAGAACAACGGCCCCTTTGATGCTGTTGTCATTGACCCTCCCCGCTCCGGCATGGAAAAGGAAGTCTGTCAATGGCTATGCGAAAGCGCAATCCCAGTCATAAGAAGCGTCTCCTGCGATCCTTCCACACAGGCAAGGGACGCGGCATTATTGACAAAAGCCGGCTACAAATTGGAGAAGCTTTTTCTTCTTGATTTTTATCCCCAGACAGCGCATATCGAAAGCCTTGCTTATTTTAAGCATTTGTAAAAAAATAAGGTGATGGAAAACAAAAAGGACAAGGCAAGGACTTTCCTGTCTATTCTTCTCTCTCTCGCATCCGCCGCAGGTGCGCTTGCAGACGGCGCGCTCCGCTCTGCCGACCTAGCCACACAAAGGCCATCATGGCAGGCCGTGATAGGCGGAGAGGCTGTAGCGCAGATTGCCGAGACATCATTCGGGTTTTGCGTTCCAAGCGACGGAAGAATGGTCAGCGCCTGCACTTACAGCGGAAACGTCATCTGGCAGAAGAGCGTAAAGGGAAAGCCGTCAGGACAGTTCTCATCATGGAATGACTTTGTCATAGCGGTCACTGACAGGACAAAGCTTAACTTTATAAACCCAAGCGGGCGCACATTATGGACAAGAGACTGCGGATTTGAAATAAAGGCGCCTCCATTCCCAGGGCGGGACGGAAGAATCTTTGTACAGGGAGAGGTCTCTGTCTCATGCTACGGGCTTGAGGGCGTCTTAAAGTGGACAAGAGAGCTTTCCAGTCTAAGCAGCCTGCCGTCCCAAGAGTTTCCAGACGGCTCTCTTCTTATTTTCCTGTCGCAACTAGATGACGGAAAAACAGCAGGAATAAGAATCAGCCCTTTCGGGGAAATCCTTGAGAAGATAACATTCGCGGGACAAATCGCCTCTGCCGCCTCATGCTCAGACGGAGTCCTTATGTCGTTCACAGACGGCTCTGCAGGGCTCTGCCAAGTGAATGGAGGAGACGCGCAATCCAGATGGGTGATTCATTCCGCACAAAACGCTTTCAGATTGATAATATCCGGCTCCTCATCATCAGCGTTTCTTTCAAGCTCCCTGTCTGGCGAGGGCCAGGTGTCAATAATAGAGAACAGCACAGGAAGACAGATAAGCGCATTCTCACTAGGTCCTCTTGACAGCAAGGATATAAGATACGCCCGTCCTACCGCCCAGGGGTTCTTCGCCTCTGACTCATCCCGCGCGCTTGAATTCTCCTCTGACGGCACTGTCTATTGGGAGGCTAGGCTTCCTCAAAAGAGCAGATGGGATTTCATCAAATACACAGACAGGAGCCAGGTTCTTCTTTGCATGAAGGACTGGACCTTAAACGCATACACGATGTCGCAGAGTGTCGGCAACGGCCATCAGATAAAGAGCTTGGCAAGAAGCTACACGAAGGCTTCCCCCTCAGCGCAAAAATATGACGGAACAACATACATATCCCCCCCTCTCCCGCGCATGGAGGAGATAAGGGACACATTCAATCAGGGCAGATACTCAGAAAAAGAAAAAGACATGCTCAGCGAGCTGGAGGAGACAGCAGAAGAATACATAAGCGAGCTTACAAGCGATGCCTCAAGCAGGCGGGAGAGAAAGTCATACTTCTCAAGCAATCCTGTATACACTCAAGCCTTTATCCAGGCAATGAGCTCAAGCCAGACAGACACGTTCACATCCAGCATCGCGCAGATGCTGGAGCTTGAGAAAGACCCGCTTATCCTGAACATTCTGATCCGTGAGGCAGGAAGCCAGGGCTATGACGGAAACGGCGAGATACTAGGCTCCTTCATGATGATTGCAGAGCGTCTCACAAAGAAAGACACTACGATGTCAAAGATTCTATGCGACTCGACATACAAGATAGTAGCCTTTATGGGACGGCCTGCATTGTACCGGCAGGGAAAGCAGATTCTCACACAGCTTATGTTCCCTCAATATCCAAAGGAGACAAGAGACTACGCAAGACAGACTCTGGAGAAAATAATCTCACTGGAGCTATAAAAAAACTGAAAAAAATATTCTTTAGTGATATAATCTTAGTATATGCGACTGATGCGCATTCAGATGGAGGAATATCAATGAAACTTACAAGGATAGCGGCCGCGGCGGCACTGGCTTTGAGCTCAGCCCTGCTTTTTGCTGTAGAGGTTGATGAGAGGGAGCTGGAGAGTGTCTCCCAGGACGCTGTGGTTTTCGAGAACTACACGGGGCCGCACACGGTTGTCAACACCGCCTCAGAGATTGCGGACATCGGAAACGGACTGGGAAGATCAGTCGCAACAGATGTCAATAATCCAGGAACAGCGGGAAATTCCGCAAGATACCAGATAATACATGCAATTGATCCCAACGAGAAAGGCAAGCTTGACGCTGACATATTCATAATCGGCGCATCCTCATCAATTGACCATATACGGAACGTAAGAAGAATAATCGCGGCCTATCTTTCGACAGCATACGGATATTCTTCTTCAGACGCAAACACAGTGGCGACATTCGTCACTGTCTACAACGCAGTCTACCGCGGGAACCTAGGCTACTTCCAGTCAAAGTACAAGAAGACAGTCACAGACAATCTTACTCAGGACAAGGCGGGAATCGCTTTAAGCTACAGGGACTGGCCGGGGAAAACCCAGATTGTAATTCCTCTCTCAGATGTAAACGGAGGCTTGAGCACCGTTGACACATCCGTAATCTCCGACAAGAAAGTTGTTGAGTCAATGCAGGAGGACGATGACAAGGGCGTAGACACCCGAAAGGAAATGGTTGACATAAAAGAGAGGGAGGCGGACAACGCGCAGGAAAGAGCAAACGCTGCGCAGAAAAAAGCGACAGAGGAGACAGCCAAGCTAAAAGAGGAGCAGCAGAAGTCACAGGAAGCAAACAAGGAAGCAGAGGAGGCCGCAAAGACAGCTCAAGAGAACCCTGACGACGAGCAGGCTCAGCAGACAGCAGAGGAAAAGCAGGCGGCCGCCGAGGAGCAGGCTCAAAAGACAGAGGAGCAGGCTCAAAAGGCCGAGGAAGCAAAGGAAGAGGCCGCGGCGGCGCAGGCGGCTGCCGACACAAAGAGAACAGAGGCACAGACAGAGCGCACATCAATCGCGCAGGATCAGCAGGCAGTTGTCCGTGAGCAGACCGCAAACGAGAATGCGGAGGCAGTATACGGACTTCGCTCAATAGATGACCTTGGGGTAATGTCGGCCCTTGTAAAGATGAATGCGGACACAGGAACTGTCATAAAGGAGTCTCCTGTAACAGTAATCAGGACAAGAACCGTGTATGAGGCGCAGGATGGATATGTCGCAATCGCGGGCACAAATATCGGAAACGGAGCTATAAAGCTGGTTCTTCTTGACAAGGACAACATGGAGATTACAAAGGAAAGCAATGAAACCCTTTCGGAGACATCTGTTCTCGTGGAAGACGGCGGAAACTACTACTGCATAGTCCAGGACGGAAGCAAGTTTGTTGTAGGAAAATTCAACGCCAGCCTTGAGAATCTTCTCAAGTCGCCTGTGGCGGTAAAGCCTGCGACGCCTATAACTATCACATCAAGGGGAGTTCTTGTAACATCGGTAGCCAACAGGCCTATCCTGCTGAGCCTGAACGACCTTACCCTTATACAGGACACAAGCGCCTACGCAGACGCAAAATAAGCACGAAAGACCGGCAGGACTTAAGTCTCTCTAAGTCCTGCCAGTCATTCTGAGCCGCAGGCGAAGAATCTATATCTCACACGGGAA
>CAZURC010000010.1:0-30386 GCA_964623405.1 uncultured Treponema sp. | reverse complement strand
GACGCATCGAGATTCGAGCAGCCAGCCGCGCCAAACGCAACCAAAGCCGCCGCCGTAATCCCCGCCAGTTTTTTTATGATTGAAAATCTTTTCATTTATCTTTCTCCCTAATGCGATTGCTTTGTTATTGCAAAATAATAGCAAAAACAGATGTTTCAGATCCGCCGTTAGTAATTTTATAAGTTCCAGCAGAAAGTTCTGCAGAAACAACATTGCTTCCATCTGAAACGACAGGATAATTTGTAGCATCGCCATAAGAATCGCCGCTCTTTGTTGCGATATTTAAACCTTTGCTAGTTGTTTTATCAGTTCCTTGAACTAAAAGAACTGTGTATTTACTGTCAAGCGTAAGTTCAATGTAACCTTTGCTGTTCAGTTTTATACCTTTTACAACGCTTATTTCAGTACCAGCAGCTGTTGTGTAAGTTTGCGCTGATTTATAACTTTTTTCGCCGCTAGCAGTAACATAGCCAGAAGGATTGCCACTCGCAGTAAACTTCGAATCTGAACCAACAAATGTTATGACAGTTTCTTTCGGCTTTTCCGTCCACACAGTTGTAAACGTAACATCAGCTGTGATTGCAGATGTTGGTGTCAAGCCGCTAACACTGGAAGACCATGTGAGCAAGTATCCAGGGCGCTCCCAGTCTGGAGCAGTCACTTTTTCTCCAGATTTTACTTTGTACGTCTTTGTTTCGTTAGAAGTGTAGCCTTCTTCCGTTGCGTCAACAAATTCCACTGTGTAATATGTTGTCTCGTCAGTAATTGTAACGTCAACAGAGACATTGCCGGTCTTGTCCGTGCCGCCGCTTTCCGCTTTTGCCGCGACTTTTACGGTGTATTCGCTTGACTCAACAGAAGTGTCGCCGAGTTTCGCTGTGACTTTTACTGTTACGCTCTGCTCAGCTGTTGTCGTGTTCTTTCCTGTAAGTGTCACGCTCGCTCCGCTTCCAGAAATTGAGGCATAAGAGCTGCCAGAAGCTATAAACCAAGTGTAAGAGACTGAAGCGTTCTCAAGATTCTTTCCAGTTGGCGTAGCCGTCAATGTTGTGCTTCCCGCCGCAGCAATTGAAGTTTCGCCAGAAATTGCGACTGAAGAGAGAACCGGCGTTGTGTCCGCGTTCACTGTAATAGAAACTTCCGCTGTCTCTTCGTTTTCTCCGTCGCTCGCTGCAACCGTAACTTTCACTGCGTGAGACTCAGAGTCGCTGTTTTTCGCTGTCAAAGTGACTGTCGCTGTGTCTGTCGCGCTTAAATCTGCGTAATCCGCGCCGTCCGTTATTTTCCAAGTGTAAGTGATTGTCGGGTTTCCGTCCGCAGCTGGCTCTGCTGTCAAAGTCACAGTTTTTCCTGGGTCAACTGAATCCGCGCTTGCAGAAGCAGAAAGTCCAGTCAACATATCCTTGACATCTGCGCCTTTCATCGCGATTACAACTGAGTATTCCTCAGAACTCACAGAAGTCTCGCCGAGCGTTGCCGTAACCTTGACCTTTACAGTCTGCTCCGTGTCGTTCGCAAATTTTCCTTTGATTGTTGCGCTTGCTCCGTCTCCAGAAATTTCAGCGTAATCTGTGCCGTAAGTGATTTCCCAAGTATAAGTGATTTCCGCACTTTCAAGATTTGTTCCGCTTGCCACCGCAGTCAAATCTCCAGTGCCCTCTGACTCGATTTTTTGTGTTCCATTAATTGAAACTGATGAAAGAGATGGAGTTGTGTCCTCTTTAAAAGCTTTTACAGTGATGTAGGCATCCGCTGTCTTTTTGCTTTCGCCGTAGCTTGCGGTGACTGTAACTTTAACAGTGTGCGTTTCTGTGTCGCTGTTTTTTGCTGTCAACGTCACGTTTGCTCCGCTTGTCGCGCTCAAAGTTGCGTAATCCTTGCCGTCTGTGATTTCCCAGCTGTATATCACATCAATATCGCCTGTAACAGCGGCCTTTGCTGTGAGCGTTGTAGAAGAGCCGCTCTCAAGTTCTGTGGAAGCGGGGTCTACAGATAGAGATGTGATTGCGCCTCCTGTGCCGCTAGTTCCGCCTCCGGATGATTCTGATGAGCAGCCGGTGAATGCGGCCGCTGTAATAAATGCCGGCAAGGCAACAGCCGCCAGCAGTTTGCTGATAAAAGAATTTTTCAAAAGTGTCCCCCTTTATTTTGAAATTGTCTTATAATTCTAAACTAAATACCGAGTTTATAATGTATTTACAAAAATGTACTTTCACATTTTTATAGCCACAAAGTAAAACTCAGCTTTTATTTTTTTTACAAATTTTAATCCTATTTTATGAAATCTGCTTACTTATAAAATATCGTTTTTAATGTATAAAAAACATACGGTTTATTGAATTATTAAGACATCGTAAAAATTAAAACCGGTTGCACGGACAGAATGACTATTTTATGGAAAAAAATAAAATGCACTTCCGGCAAGAACCCGATTATGAAAAACGGCTTCCGCGCTTCGCTTGTGCAGATTGTTTTTCAAATCGGAACCTTGCCTACGTGCATTTCCAGTGTTTACAAAGAATATCTACTTTCATTCCGACTAAATATCTTCTATCTCATCATTTTTATAGTTTTCTTGTAGTCCGGCATATAGCGCGCGATATAGCTGTAGAAATTCTTGTCGTGATGTATATAGAGGAAGTGAGTCATCTCGTGAAGCACAACATAGTCAACGCACTCCTGGGGAAAGTTCAATAGCTCCCAGTTGAGTGTTATCGTCTTTGTTCTTGTGTTGCAGTTTCCCCACATTGAGCGCATTGAGCGCCCCTTTATGGCAAACTGAGGAAGTGTTCCCACGGTAAAGCAGTAAAGAAATCGGGACGCGGTGTGCTCAAAGACAGCCATAGCCTCTTTTTTCCACTGCGCAGAATATACAAGGCTGCGGCCGTTAGGCTTTCTGTCGCTTTCTGTGAATCCAAGTGCCTTTGCAATGCTGTCATCACGGATAAAAGCATTGTTCTGTCTTGCGCGTCTTGCACGCTCAACGGCTTTCTCAAGCCAGCTCTGCTTGGACTTTATAAACTCCTGTATCTTCGAGTCGCTTGCCCAGACAGACGCCGTGCACACCGCCTCGCCTTCCGGCGTCACATGAAGGCGGATTGAGCGCATTTTCTTTCTTATAATCCTTACTTCCATTCACCGATTCCTATTTATAGACCAGCCACTTCAAAGCACTTTTGTCGAATTCTGTAAAGAAATATCGGAAATGCACGGAGGCAGGTTGCGGACGCATTCCGCCTCCGTGCATTTTCAATGTTCTTAAAAAGAATCGCAATCCTGGCTAGTTATATAAAGAACCTGCTTGCCGCGCCGAATACTCCGCATGACGCGAGCGTCATTATTACTGCGGCGATGAACACTCCGGCGGTGACTGCCAGCACGGTCTGCTTTGGCTCCATGTCCAGAAGGCTTGCCGCCAGCGTTCCTGTCCAGGCTCCTGTTCCGGGAAGAGGTATTCCTACAAAAAGCATGAGAGCGACAAACAGCCCGCGTCCCGCCTTTTCCTGAAGTTTCTCGCCTCCGCGCTTTCCTTTTATAAGGAAGAAATTGCAGATTCCGCCTATATACTTTTTTGTGCTTCCCCATTCAAGGAATTTGCGCGCAAACAGATATATAAAAGGCACAGGAAGCATGTTGCCAAGCATAGAAAAGAAAACCACAAGGACAACATACTTTGCAGACAATCCCTCGCCTCCCGTCAGGTTGAACAAAGAGGAGAATAGCGCGACTCCCACAGGAATTGCGCCGCGAAGCTCTATGAGCGGAAACATTGAAATCAGAAATACAATAAAGAAAATTTTAAACATAGCGCCTTCAATTATAACCAAAATCACATAAAGTTGTTATAGTAATAAAGCAAAATGATTAACAACAAAGGGTACAATTAACAGCTTTTAAAATGTGAGCAGGCAGGTTACGGCTGCGAGCCATTCTGAGCGTCTTAGGCTTGCGGAAGCGTGCTGCTTAGTCGAAGCATGGCGCAGCAGACGTGTTCTGCCTGCTCATATTCTAATAGATATTGCTGCCCCCTTATATTTTTTATCTATGTCATCTTTATTTAAGGATATAAAAAAATGATTGAAGTTTCGCACTTGTCCAAGCATTTCGGGACATTCAAGGCTGTTGACGATATCAGCTTTTCAATTCCAACTGGACAGATTGTCGGTCTTCTCGGTCCTAACGGAGCCGGAAAGTCAACGACGATGAGGATGGTCACCGGCTACATAAAGCCGACTTCCGGCACTGTGAGCATTGACGGCATGGACATTCAGGAGCAAGGTGTTGAATGCAAGCGCAAGATTGGCTATATGCCGGAAAGCGCGCCTCTCTACGGTGAGATGATTGTTGACGACTACCTGCGCTATGTCGCCTCCATGCAGAGCCAGAATCCTGATGAGAAAGTTCCCCTTCTGTGCGAGGAGTGCGGGCTCAAAGAAGTTATGCACAAGAACATTTCCGACTTGAGCCGCGGCTACCGCCAGAGAGTAGGTCTTGCCCATGCGCTTATGAACGACCCTGAGATTCTTATTCTTGACGAGCCTACCAGCGGCCTTGACCCTAACCAGATTGGCGAAGTAAGGGCTCTTATAAAGGAAATCGGCAAGACAAGAACTGTTATTATCTCAACCCATATCTTAGGCGAAGTCGAGATGCTCTGCGACCGCGTCATTATAATCTCCGGCGGAAAGATTGTCGCGGACAGCCCTACAAACGAGCTGCGCGAGCGCTACGGCACAAGCGCAAGCGTCTATGTACAGGCGGGCGGCTGCGCAGCAGAAGAGCTTGCAAAGGTTTTAGGCAGAGTTGACTTTGCTGGATCCGTTACAGAGGAAAAAGGAGAGATGCTTCCAGACGAGGAGAAATCCGCAAGCGTGCTCGTCCAGGTAAAGTCTGACAAGGAAATCCGTCCTGCCATCGCAAAGGCCGTTCTCAGCGCAGGATTTGAGCTTTACGAGCTTTCTATAAGGCGAAACAGCCTGGAAGACATATTCCATACACTTACCGAAGAATAAAACCGAGGATAAAAATGAAAAATTCAAGCTATGCAAAAGTAAAAAATCCCGTTCTCATCATAGCAGGGCGGGAGCTTAAGTCTTATTTCTCAAGCCCGATTGCCTATATCGTGACAGGGCTTTTTGTGGCGGCGGCGGGATTCCTTTTCTTCAACACGTTCTTTCTTGCAAACCGCGCTGAGCTAAGGCAGTTCTTTACGCTTCTTCCTATTCTGCTGTCGTTCTTTATACCGGCGCTCACAATGAGGATGTTCGCTGAGGAGAAGAAATCAACCTCACTTGAAACGCTGCTCACTCTTCCTGTTACCGTTGTTGATGTTGTCATTGGAAAATTTCTCGCAGCCTTTATCTCCGGCACAGTTCTTCTCGTTCCTTCGCTGTTCTATGCGGCTACCTGCTTTGTGTTCGGAACTCCAGATGCCGGTCCTATGATTGGCGGCTATCTGGGCTCTCTGTTCCTGATTGCCTCTTTCTCTGCAATCGGGCTTTTCGCCTCAAGTACAACAAAAAACCAAATTATAGCTTTTTTTGTGGCGTTCGCAATCTGCATTGTGCTCACGCTTCTCTCAAACTTCGCGGTTTTCCTGCCAAGCTTTCTTGTGCGGCCGGTAACTTACATTTCTTCTTACAGCCATTTTGAGTCAATAAGCCGCGGAATAATCGACACACGCGACATTGTCTACTTTGTTTCCATAACAGCGCTTTTTATTGTGCTTACAGTGCGCTCTGTGGGAAAAGGCCAGGAATAGAACAGGAGCTAAGACAAAATGAAAAATTTTATCAAATACTTAAAAAGCCCGAAAAGCGACTTTCTTCTATTTATTATAGTTCTCTTGCTTGCAAATCTTGTCTGCTCAAAAGCGTTTTTCAGGATAGATTTGACAGGACCGAAGTCATACTCTCTTTCTGCCTCAAGCAAGCAGGTTGTAAAAACACTGGAGGAGCCTCTCTCTGTAAAAGTTTTCTTTACAAAGAACCTTCCTGCCCCTTACAACACAATTGACCAGTACATCCGCGACCTTATTGTTGAGTACAAGGGCGCGGCAAACTCAAATTTCTCCGCAGAATTCTTCGACATGGACAAGGAAGAGAACCAGAGTCTTGCCCGCGGGTACGGAATAAGCCAGGTTCAGATCCAGGAGCTTAAGAACAACGAAGTCGGCTTCAAGCAGGTGTGGATGGGGCTTGCCGTAAGCTATGCGGACCAGACAGAGATAATCGACGGTCTGTCTTCTGCCGACGGACTTGAGTACACGCTCACAACCACAATGAGCCGCCTTATAAGCACGACATCCGCTCTTGCAGGATTAAAGGGCAAGGCAAAGCTAACGCTTTACGAGACAAAGCGGCTGGCGGACTTTAACATAAACGGCTTTTCCAGCATTGACTCAGCAGTCTCAAGCGCATACCAGGCTGTGAACAAGAATAACATGGACAGGATTGAATTTGAGACAATAGAGCCCAGTGCATCGGAAATCCCCGCTCTTGTTGAAAAATATGGAATACAGAGCCTTACCTGGAGCGACAAGGGTGACACAGGAACAGGAGCGCTTGGCCTTGTGCTTGAGTACAACGAAGAATTCCGCCTGCTTCCGCTAAAAATGGCGCGCTCATTCTTTGGCAATGTCATTTCAGGACTGGACAGCCTTGAGGATGATATAGAAAGCAGCCTGAAGAGCCTTGTCTCCCGTCCTGATGAAATCGGCTACGTTACAGGACACCGTGAGCTTGACTACACTGACAGCCAGAGCCAGGGAAGCGCGGCTGTGCTTAATTCAATTATCTCAGACCGCTACAGTTTCCATGACATAAACCTAAAGGAAGATGAGATTCCGTCCGGAATAAAGACTGTCGTGATAAACGGAGCAAAGGATAAATTTGAGGACAGTGAGCTTTACAAGCTTGACCAGTTTCTTCTTAAAGGCGGAAGCCTTGTGATTTTTGACGATCAGTTTGAGGAAGTCATGCCTCAGGGCCAGATGGCTTACTACCAGATGCCTCAGTACAACAAGATTGACAACGGTCTGGACAAGCTTCTCTCAAAGTACGGAATATCTCTCGGCGCCGACTACGTGATGGACGAGAACTGCTACATAAACCAGAACCAGCGCACAGGCTCCACTCCTCTCTACTTTGCTCCTATTCTCCAGAAGCCGAACATGGACAGAAAGAGTCCGATAACAAAGAATCTAGGCTATGTGATTATGCTGCAGAACAGCTCAGTTGATGCAAGCGCGGCCCAGGAGAACAAGGATGAGAAAGTTACAATCCTTGCAAAGTCGTCTAAGAACAGCTGGCTCATGAAAGACAGCGTTTCCGCTATTCCGCAGATGATAAGAAAGCCTGCGGACAAGTCTGTCATGAAAAGCGAGAATCTTGCGGTTCTTGTTGAAGGCAGGTTTGAAAGCGCGTTCGACAAGAATCCGGCGGAAGGCGAGGCGGGAGATGTAAAATTCTCCGACCATTACTCAAAGAGCATACAGAACGGAAAAATCTTCGTGACAGGCACGTCAAAAATCACAACAAGCCAGGTGATGGACGACAGCGGAAGACAGCCTATCTCGATGTTTGTGCGCAACGTGATTGACTACATGAACGGAGACTCAGACTTATGCGAAATGCGCACAAAAGGCCTGAGCCTTAACACTTTGAAGACAAAGACTGGTGTCTCTGCGAACGTTGCTAAGTACTTCAATGAATTCGGTCTTGTTGCGCTTGTAGTTTTGGCAGGACTCATAACGCTTTTAAAGATAACGGCGAAAAAGAAGTCAATCCATGAGCGCTACAACCCTGACGACAGCCGCGAGATTAGGAAATAAAGGAAGTTAAGAATGAATATCAAGACAAGAAAAACAATACTGATTGCGGCAATAGCCGCGCTTGCAATAATTTATGCGTTTCTTCTCGCAGCCTCAGGACGCTCTCCTGTAAAGACACACAAGCTCAAGGACAAGATCGACTTTATTTCAGTTTCAACAGGAGAAGAGAGCGTGTCTCTGTCTCTTGAAGGCGGTCTTTGGTATGTAGGAGACGAAAAGGCGGCCGCTGATGACAGCAAGGTTGAGGAGCTTTCAGACGCACTTTCTCAGATAAAGACACTTGGAACTGTAAGCCGCTCTTCCGCGCAAAGCGAGCTTGAGAGATACGGGCTTGCAGATGTTGCGACAATAACCGTCACAGCGGAAAGCAACGGAAAGACTGTGCGTACGGTAGTTATTGGAAAAGATGCCTCTTCATCAAGCACGAGCTACATCCGGCTTGACGGCTCTTCTGAAACGCTGCTTGCCACCGGAAGCCTGCGCTCGACATTCAGAGTAAAGGCAGACGACTTGAAGATGAAAACGCAAGAGGAGCCGGAAGCACAGGAAAACGCGACACCGCAAGAAAGCAGTTCCAGCATAACAGAGGACTAAAGAAGAATTTTTAGCTTGGCGGGCAGGCACTCATAGTGAATTTTTGACACATTGCCGAAAAGCTCGCCATCTGTGTGGCTCGTTGTCGGTATAGAGGAAAAGACATCGGCAGCGCGCGCGTCCTGCATGTAAAAGCCTTTTATCTTGTCCTGCCGCCCCGCAAGCAGAAACGGAAAGTCAAGGAAGCACTTCCACTTAGGAATCCGCCCCGCAAGCGTGAAAGAGATTTTTCCGTCATGCGCGCTTGCCTTTGGAGCCATAGGAACACCGCCGCCCTCGCACTGAAAATTCATTGCCGCGAGGAATATTGACCTGTCAAATTCCTGCAATGGACCGCCGTCAAAGCTTATCTTGAATGTGGCTGTCCTCATTGAGAACAATGTCTTTATGGTCAACAGCGCATAGCTTAGGGAATTGAGATGAAGCTTATTCATAACAACCTTTATCTTTGAGGAGTTGAGACCTGTTCCCACAATCGCGTCCAGCCCGAAGCCAGAGGAGATACCGAACACTCGCTGCCTTCCTCCTGACTGCACCATGCCAAGATCAATTGTCTTTGTTCCGGTTGAGCTTAATATCATATCCAGGACTTTCTCCGGCTGCTTTAGTGGAAGCCCAAGCCCCCTGCTGAAGTCGTTGCCGGAGCCTGTCGGAATCACCATGAATTTTACACGCTCAAAGCTCCTTATTCCATTAAGGACCTCGTTTATCGTTCCGTCCCCGCCGACAACAATAAGGCGGATGTCGTCATCCTCGCTTTCGGAAATCTGCTCTGCAAGAACAGCCGCATATCCCTTTGTCTCAGGCACAAACTTTTTGTATTTTACACCGCGCTCATCAAGAATTTTCTGCACACGGCTCCAAGTTTCAACCGCCTGCCCTGATCCGCCGTATTCATTCACGATAAAATAATACATATCTCCCCCGACTTCCGCATTAAAGCTCTTCAACCTGCCTGAGCCACAGAGACACGGCGGCATCGCTAGGCATTCTCCAGTCCCCGCGCGGAGAAAGGCTTACAGTTCCAACCTTTACACCGTCCGGCATACATGAGCGCTTGAACTGCTGCGAGAAAAACCTCTTATAGAATATCCTCAATGTGTCCTTTATTGTCCCGCCGCTAAAGTTCTCAAGAGTCCCCTGCCTGACGGCCTGCAGCGCAAGAAAATAAATCTTATCTGGCGAGAATCCATTGCGAACACAGTTATAAAGGAAAAAGTCATGCAGGATATAGGAGCCGACTGTATTCTCTGTTTTCTGCGCGATATTCCCGTTCTTATCCGGAGGCAGCAGCTCAGGGCTTACAGGAGTGCTTATTATGTCCTCAAGTGTTTTTACAAGGATCTTGTTGTCCTTAAAAACATATTTCTCATAATGCTGGACAAGACAGCGGACAAGAGTCTTTGGAATTGAATTGTTCACTCCGTAATTGCTCATCTGATCGGCGTTGTAGGTGCACCAGCCAAGCGCAAGCTCCGACAAATCTCCTGTCCCTATGACAATTCCAGAATGCATGTTCGCCCAGTCAAAAAGAACTTGCGTCCGCTCGCGCGCCTGGGCATTCTCATAAGTGATGTCATATAAGTCAAGAGAATGTCTCAGGTCTTTCAAGTGCTGTGAGGCCGCTCTTTTTATAGGTATCTCAACAAGAGTTGCTCCTACGCTCTCAACAAGCTTCTTCGCATTTTTGTATGTGCGTCCTGTTGTGCCGAATCCTGGCATCGTGATTCCGGCAATATCCTTTCTATCCTTGCCAAGAATGTCAAAAGCCTTGCACACGACAAGAAGAGCCAATGTTGAGTCAAGCCCGCCTGAGATTCCCACAACGGCCTTTTTTGCGCCTACGTGCCTTATCCTCTTTGCAAGCCCCCATGCCTGCATAAGTGTTATCTCATCACAGCGAGCTTTTCTCTCTTCCTCTGATACCGGAACAAACGGGTGTCCGTCAACTTTCCGCATTAATGTGGAGAAATCAGCCTGCCCTACAAGAGCATCTGTCACGGCATAAGGAAGACGGAAACTGGAGGCATTTTGTGAGAAAGTCTCCATTCTCATCCTTTCGTGGTTAAGCTTCTCTATATCTATGTCGGCAATTATAGATGACGATGATGAGTCAAAGGGTCTGCGCTCCGCAAGCACTGCTCCGTTCTCCACAATAAGCGAGTGCGCAGAGAAAACAAGATCCTGTGTGCTCTCCCCCATTCCCGCATTCGCGTATATATATGCGCAGATATTCTTTGCGCTGCTCATTTTTACAAGCTCCCTGCGGTAAGAAGCCTTGCCGATAACCTCGTTGCCGGCAGAAAGATTTACAATCACATTCGCACCGGAGAGAGAGCACTGAGTTGAGGGAGGAAGAGGAACCCATGCGTCCTCGCAGATTTCAGCCCCTATTACAGCGTCCGTGCATCCGTCCTTTGTGCTTAGCCGGACAAGGGAATTTGTCTCGTAGTCAAAAAGGTCGTTTTCGCCGTTGTATGGCGTAAACCAGCGCTTCTCATAGAATTCAGAGTAGTTCGGCACATAGGTCTTTGGATAGATTATGATTTTTTCCGCATTGCTTAAGAGAGCCGCGGCATTGTAAAGCGCTCCATTCTTTCCCCGCAAAGGCAGCCCGACAAAGACAGCCATATCTTTTGTTAGAGGGAGGATATCGCCCAAGGCATTCTTCGCCGCCTCTATCAATATGCTCTGCGAGAATAAATCAGCGCAAGTGTAGCCTGTAATGCAAAGCTCAGGGAAAACAGCAAGCTGTACGCCCTGCCTTTTTAGATTTTCAATTTCATCACAGATAATCCGTGTATTAGTCTCTACATCGCCGACAACAACGTCCGGCGAGACAGCGGCAACTCTTAGAAATCCGTAGCTTTTCATATATCAAGGCTCCTGTTTTTCAGCTTAGATTATAGCAGAAAATATCATCTTATTATCAAGGATTTGCACATATCATCAAAAAAATTTATTATCTTTATAATAAGCATATCAAAAATGCGCTCCCGGCAAGAACCCTGTAGATAAAATTGCAAAGCAATTTTATCTATGCGCAAAGCCATTCACCTTTGCGCATTAACTTTCTGTACTGGCAGTTAGGACGTTGTCTATGTGCCATCGCCAGACTGTATCCGCGCTACGCTTGTGCAGATTGTTTTTCAAATCGGAACCTTGCCTACGTGCATTTTTGATATTTCTTTATAAACCTAAGAATTTAAGCTAATTCTTTAACGAAAAAAGGAAGCGCTATTATGGAAGAACTTAATCAGACAAACATAGAGACTCAGCAGAAAGAAGCCGCAAAGGAGAAGCCTGCTCTAAGCAAGGACATGCTGGTAAGCCAGCTCGTAATGGACTATCCGGATCTCGTGGAACCGCTTATGATGATGGGAATGCACTGCATAAGCTGCTTCGCGTCCCAGCTTGAGACATTAGGCGAGGCGGCCATGGTGCACGGCCTTGACCCTGACGAAGTTGTCGAGGACTTGAATGATTTTCTGCATCAGCAGGAAGTCCAGGCTGGAAACTGAGAAAAGCACTGCATAAAGCTTTCTATAAATAAGCTTGAGAATCAAACTTGAAGTTAAATGCGGTTGCGCTATTTTAGCAGCTGCATTTAAACCTTCGTCTTAACGAATAAGCCCGAATAACTAAAAAATGAAATTAAAAAACGTCCTAAAAAAAGAGCCGATGCTCACAGTCTCGCTTCTCGTCGCCCTAGTTTCGCTTTTTATAACTCCGCCGGACGCAAATCTCTTAAGCGGGATTGACTGGAAGACTCTTGCGACTCTTTTCATGCTTCTAAGCGTCCTTGAGGGCTTCAAGAGCCAGAACATCTTTTCTCCGCTTTTAAAGAAGTGCGCGAATCTCAAGAAAATCCGGCATCTTGCTTCGTTCTTTGTATACGGAGTTTTCTTTCTGTCGATGTTCGTCACAAATGATGTTTCTCTGATTATCTTTGTTCCTCTCACAATTTTCTTGTTCAAGGCAGGAGGAAAAGAGAGATACATTCTTCCTGTCCTCACATTTGAGAACATAGCCGCAATCCGCGGCTCTCTCCTGACTCCGTTCGGAAGCCCTCAGAACCTATATATTTTTAGCCAGAGCGGAGTGGATGCCCTTAGCTTTATCAGGATTATGTCGCCGCTTTGGATTTTCAGCTTTTTCCTGCTGTATGTCTTTATCTTGTTTTTGTTCCGCCAGGACGAGAACGAGGAAATTGAGATTCAAATGGATGCGGTCGCAACCACTTGGGCGCGCGAGGGCCGGCTCAAGAGAGGATTATACATTTTTCTTTTCTGCCTGGTGATTCTTACAATTGTAACACGTACAAAGCTCTGGCCTCTTGTGACGCTTTTTGTCGCGCTGACGCTTTTAGTCTTTGACAGGAAAATTCTGCTAAAGACAGACTACGTCCTTCTACTAACATTTCTGTGCTTCTTTGTGTTCTCATCGTCAATATGCCGGAATCCGGCTGTTTCAAATTTCCTTTCCCGCAGCGTAAAAGACCACGAGTACATCTGGAGCATCTTGCTGAGCCAGGTTATCTCAAATGTCCCTGCAAGCATTGTCCTATGGCCGTTCACTGGCAGCGAAGCCTCAAACTTAAAAGCGCTATTGTACGGACTAGACAGCGCGGGCTTGTGCTCTATAATCGGAAGCCTTGCAAGCGTAATCAATCTGCGCATCTACAGCAGGGAATTTCCTGGAGCGAAGAGCGGATGGAGGTTTATAAAGACATTTACCTGGATAAGCCTTGCGTTCTTTGCCGTTGTGGTTCTGCCGCAGCTATATCTGATAAATTATAAGCGATAATTAACCTAATAATAGACGACAATCGGAACGATTATAGACGGCAAAACCCCATAATATCTAGCCGCTATCCACTAACCGCTACTTTCTAGGCATTACTTTCTTTTCCAGCTTCCTCATATAATAGAAATACGCAGCCAAAACAAGAATCTCGGTAAAAACCCAGGAAACCGGATATACAATCATCAGGCTTTCGAATGACTTGAAATATTCGAACACCGTGTAGAGCCAGACGATTCTAAATACAACCGTTCCCAAAATCGTGAAGAGCGACGGAATCACCGCATGGCCAAGCCCTCTGAGTGCGCCGCTTCCAATATCAAACGGACATGCCAGGAATTCAACTGAAGTCACAAGCAGCATTCTGCGGATTGCAAAATCCTGGACAGCAGGATCAACTGTGTAGAAGCTCACGAAAAGATGCCGCCAGATGATAAAGATTGCGCCCAGAAACCATGTAAAGAATGCGCCTTCTCCAAGCGCAATCCAGAAAATGCGCTTGCATCTTTTTATTTGCAGCGCGCCGAAATTCTGGCTTATAAAAGTGACTGCGCCCTGGGAAAAGGCCGCGGAAATCGCATAGGTAAAATACTCAAAGTTCAATCCGGCCGATGAGCCTGCAATCGCCGCGCTTCCAAAGCTGTTTATTCCCGCCTGCACGAACATGTTTGAGACCGAGAAAACCGCGTTCTGGATTCCAGACGGGAATCCCTGCACAAGAATGCTTTTTACGTACTTTAAATCAGGATGAAGAAAATTCTTCCCTAAGTGAAGAATCCCTTTCTCATGAATCAAAATCAAGATGACGGCAAGACATGAGAGAATTTCCGAGATTGCCGTCGCAGCCGCAACGCCAGAAACGCCCATCCCGAAAACGATTACAAAAACGAGATTCAAGACAACGTTCAAGATTCCAGATCCAATCAAAATATAAAGAGGACGCTTTGTGTCTCCAACACTTCTGAGCAAAGCAGAGGCGCAGTTATATATGGAAAGAAAAGGAATTCCAATCAGATAAATACGGAAATACAAAACCGCCTGGTCAAGGACTTTTTCAGGAGTCGAGATTGAGACTAAGAGCCAGCGCGTCAGAATCTCGCCCGCGGCAAAGAATAGCAAGCCGATAAAAAGCGAGAGCGCAACCGTTGTCCCAGGAATTTTGCGCGACTCATTCTCATTCCCCTGCCCGATTAAGCGCGAGAGAACAACATTCGGACCGACAGAAAAGCCGACAAGAAAATTCACGAATATGCCGACATTAGCGACATTCGCGCCGACAGCCGCCAGGGCATCGCTTCCGACAAAACGTCCGACAACTGCGACATCCGCAGAGTTAAAAAGCTGCTGCAGGATGCTCGTAATTGCAAGAGGAAAAGCAAACGCAATAAGCCTGTTCCAAATCGGGCCTGACAGCATATCGATTTTATACTGAGATTTTTTGAGTGTCATCTTGTCACCTAGAGACAACGATTATAATCAATTTTTGCATAATGTAAATGAAGCACCAGAGCATAAAAAATGTAACAAAACTCTTGACATCTAAAATGCAATATATTATATTACAACCATCGGATGAAATAAATCATCTTACAACAAACAAAGGGTGCCGGCGGGCAAAAACGCGGAGGTTAGAAATATGAAAAAGATTGCAGTTGTAGCGGCAAACGGAAGAGTTGCGCAGAAAGTCATAGCAGAGGCAGTTTCCCGTGGATTTGATGTTACAGGATTCGGACGCAAGGCGAATAACACAAAGGCTCAAGCCTACATCCAGAAGGACATCTTTGATCTGACCGCAGACGATCTGAAGGGATTTGACGCAGTTGTTGACGCGGCTGGAGCATGGACGCTTGATTCGCTTTACGTAATTCCAAAGGCTGCCGCTTATCTTGCAGGTCTCCTTAAAGGAAGCGAGACAAGGCTTGTAGTTGTAGGCGGAGCTGGAAGCCTTTATGTGAACAAGGAGCATACCTCAACAGTTGAGCTTCAGCCTTCTTTCCCTGACTCATACAAAGGCGTAAGCGCGGCTCATGGTCTTGCGCTTGCGACATTGCGTGCCAGCGAAGGCGTAAAATGGACTTATATCTCTCCTGCCGGCGATTTCCAGGCGGACGGCGAGCGCACAGGAAAATACATTCTTGGAGGCGAGGAGCTTACACTTAACTCAAAGGGAGAGAGCATAATCTCATACGCTGACTACGCAATTGCGCTTGTTGACGAGATTGACAAAGGCGGCCATATCGGTCAGAGAATCTCAGTTGTGAGAGCGTAATAAAAACAAAAAAAATGAGGAGCGGCGGCCGTCAAGCCTTTGAAATGGCCGCCGCTCTGAATCTGAGCAGAATCAAAAGAAATGAAAACAGCCGATTACTTAAAAGTCCTTGTAGAAGAAATCCACTCAACCGTTGTCGCGACAATAGGAAAAAACGGGCATCCAGTCACACGCTGTATCGACATGATGCTCTACGACGAAAGCACAGTTTATTTTCTTACAGCAAAAGGCAAGAATTTCTATGAGGAGCTCATAAGTCAGAAATACGCAAGCCTTTCCGCAGTAAAGGACAAACGATGTATTTCTCTCGCGGGAACAGTTCAAAACATCGGGAAAGAAAAGCTTGATGAAATCTTTGAGAAAAATGCCTACATGCAAAAGATTTATCCGGGCAATACAAGAGAAGCGCTTGAAGTCTTTAAGTTCACGGATGCACAGGGAAATTTCTTTGATATTTCAGATCCAAGCCATGTTACAAGAGGCTTTTTTTCTCTTGGAGAATCAGATTCTGATTCACAAAGAATAAACTCCGGCTATTTTGTCCAGGAGCTCTCATGTATCGGATGCAAAAGATGTCTTTCCGTCTGTCCGCAAAAATGCATTGACTTTTCCGCGGAGGGAAAAGCAAATATAGACCAGAACAGATGCCTCCACTGCGGAAGATGCTTCGCAGCATGTCCGGCAAAAGCGATAGAAAAAGCCAGTTAAGTTAAAAATATTCTTGAATTAGTTATTGTAATATAGTATTTTACAATAACAGGAACATAAAATGCAGATTTCAACAAAATTCACAATTGCAATTCACATTCTTGCGGCGACAGAATTCTTTGGTAAGGACGGAAAAGTTACGAGCGACTTGCTTTCCTCAAGCATCGGAAGCAACCCTGTCATCATCAGAAACATAATGTCGGACTTAAAGACAGCTGGTCTGATAGAAACAAAGCGAGGGCCAGGAGGAATCACAATCACCCGTCCTCTTGACCAAATCTCGTTCTATGATGTTTACGAAGCTGTCGAGAAAAACAAGGATGAGCTTTTTAATTTTCACGACAACCCGAACCGTGAATGCCCTGTTGGAAGGAACATCCACGCCGCGCTGGACTTGCAGCTTGGGGAAGCACAGAAAGATTTTGAGGAAGCCTTAAAGAAATACAAGCTGAGCAGCGTTGTGCATAAAATCCATGAGCAAGTGGACAGCGAAAAGTAACAGTTTAAGAACTAACCACTGGCCACTAATCACTAGCCACTTATTTCACTGGCACCCCGCATCCAGGATGCTCTTCTTCCCACGCTTCTGCCGTCTGCAAAATTTTAAGCTCGTCGAACATTTTTCCTGCGAACTGGATTCCCACCGGCATTGATGACGCGGCCTTGTTTTCTTTTGATGTGAATCCCGCCGGAACTGAAACTGACGGAATTCGCGCCAGGTTCACGAACGTTGTGAACAAGTCGCTCAAGTACATCGCAAGCGGGTCGTCAACTTTCTCGCCAAGCCTGAAGCTCGCTGTCGGGCAGGTCGGGCACAAAATCAAGTCGTATTTTTCGAACAGCACGGCAACTTCCCGCTGGATTCTCGCGCGCACGCTCATTCCTTTCTTGTAAGTGTCGCCTGAGAACTGCTCGCTCAAAACGTAGTTTCCGATGATGATTCTGCGCTTTACTTCAGGCCCGAAACCCGCCGAGCGTGTGTCGATGTAAAGCTGGTCGTAGCCTTCGCCCCTGTCTACGCGGCTTCCGTAGCGGATTCCGTCAAAGCGGCTCAAGTTTGACGCGGCTTCTGAAAGCGCAATCACGTAGTAGGAAGCGATTGAAGCGTCCAGAATCGGAAGGTCAACCTTGTCGATTTTCGCGCCTTTTGATGTGAACCAGTTTTTCACGTCGTCAAAAACTTTGGCAACGTCTTTGTCCATTCCTTTTGACTCCTCAAACTGCTTTGGAACTGCAATCTTGAGTTTTGAGACATCAATCGGCTTTAGATTTTTGAGTTCATTTTTTGTCGCAAGGTCAGCCGAAGTGTCGTCGTAAAAGTCAACGCCCGCCATAACTGAAAGAGGCGTCGCGATGTCTTTCGGAGTGTGCCCGATGATTCCAACCTGGTCGAGCGAAGAGCCGTAAGCGACAACGCCCCATCTTGATAAAACGCCGTAAGTCGGCTTTAATCCGTAAACTCCGCAATAGCTAGCAGGCAAGCGCACTGAGCCGCCGGTTTCGGTTCCAAGCCCGAAAAGCGCCTGGTTCGCGGCGACAGCGGCGGTAGAGCCTCCCGAAGAGCCGCCCGAAACGTAGTCGCGGTTGATTGGATTTCTTGTCGGCCCGTAGATTGAATATTCGGTCGAAGAGCCCATTGCAAACTCGTCCTGGTTGCATCTTCCGAGCGGAATTGCGCCCGCGTCGAGCAATCGGGCAATCACAGTCGCGTTGTAAGGCGCGCGGTAGCCTTGCAGGATTTTTGACGAGCAAGTGAGATTTTTTCCTTTTACAGAAATATTGTCCTTGACCGCGAACGGAACGCCTAAAAGCGGCTTTTCGCCAAAAAGTTTTTCAAGCACGCCGTTCCCATTTGCGCGTGCCTCGGCGATTTCTTTGTCAGCGGATTGGGCCTTTGCAAGAACGTCGTCGTAAATTTCAAGAAAAGCGTTCAAAGGCTTTTCTGATTTTTTGTCTTTTTCAAAAGTGTCGATTGAAGCCTTTACAAGCGCGGCGGAAGTCGTCTCGCCCGATTTCAAGGCTTTTACAGTTTCTTCAATTGTGTAATACATAAAAAGACTACGCTCCCTCGCCCAGGACTTTTGGAACCTGGTAATATCCGTCCATAAATTTGTCGGTTGTCATTTTGACGCTTGGAATATCAAGCCCCGGAACGATTGTGTCCTCGCGGAGTTTTTCGGCTTCGGTTGAAGGATAAGCGTCGTAAGGATTTTCGGAGTCGTCGTACTTGGAAAGGATGTCGAAATATCCGACGATTTCATCCACCTGTTTCTTGAGTGTTGCCATGTCAGTGCTTTCAGGAGAAAGCCGGCTAAGCTCCAGCAAATTAGAAAGAGTTGTCTCGTCTACAGTTTTCATAGTTTTATTTTATTGAAAATGAAACACAGATTCAATTACAGACTTAGCACGGTATAATTTTGTCCTACCAGGCTTCAAGCTCGGTCAGAAGATTGTCAAGCTTCGCTCCATACTGTCTGTCTGCCGCCCAGCTTCCTGCAAGGTCAAATACTGTCGTCGCGCTCTTTGCCTTGTGGACCCAGCTGTAGCGCGGATCAACAAGCGGGTTATTCAGCTTGACATCGGCTGGAGTTGCGTAGGCCTGCAGATGCTGAATGTGGGCGCGGACTCCTGTCTGCATATCGGGAAAAGTCTCGCCAGGATGCTCCGCGTCAATAGCTCCAAGCCCGCAAAAATTGTTCATTTCCGGCGTGACAAGATTCCCATATCTTAAAAAGCCTGTCTCCAGGCACATCTGCACAAAAGCAACGTCAGAGTTTATATTCTCCATTCCGCTTTCCTGGATATAAAGCTCCGCCATATCAATGATTTTATGATTATCGTAGCGAGGATTATTGGACAGAAAGAAGCCTGCAAGCTGGTCCTTGTTCTTTATGCCTTTTCCAAGCAGGTTTCGTGAGCACGTTTCCTCTTGAACCTCAACTTTCGGGCTTATACAAGAATAAAACATAATTGAGACCAAAAGAAAAGAAATAAACAGCAGAGTCCGGGATTTTTTGAATTTTACGCTCATAAGAAAAATATCGGCCTTTTATACTTTTTTTTGAATTAAAAAGTTGCACATCGCAAACATTCGCCGCAAGTATTTATATAGAGGTAGAAAAAAATGAGCAATAACAAGGAGCAGATTGACATCCGCCGCCTGACCTTAAAGAACGGTCTTTCTTATCCGAATGACCGGGAGCTTATAATGCTTATACTAGGATCAGGCACAAGGAAAATGCCGATTGAGTATATGGCAGAAGGAATCCTGAAAGTAATATGCGCAAACAACCCTGAGAAATGGGTAGAAGAAATGCAGCGAATAGAGGGAGTTGGAGCAAGCAAGGCTCTTGCTATTGCGGCGGCTATGGAGCTTGGAAGAAGGCTGAACAGGAATCCGCAGGCTGTCGTGAACAAGCCTAGAGACGTAATTCCCTTTATCAAGCACTATGCAATGCAGAGTTCTGAGCATTTTGTCTCCGTCACAGTAAACGGGGCAAAGGAAATTCTTGCAATAAGAGTTCTTTGTGTCGGCTCAGGAAACATGGCGATTCTAAAGCCAAGCGAAATATTCTCAGAGGCGCTTCAGGAGAGAGCATCAGGGATTATTCTTTGCCACAATCATCCTGGCGGAAATCCAAACCCCTCAGACGAAGACCTTGATACGACACAGGGGCTTTGCAAGGCGGCAAATATCCTAGGGCTCGCTGTCCTTGACCACATAATAATCACAAAAAACAGCTATTTCAGCTTTCTAGAGCACGGTCTGTTGCCGGCCAATGAATAATCAGCTAAAATATATCTCATGTTCCTGCAAAGACTTAGGCTCATCTTTCCAGCACTGGCTCTTGTCTCATCAACTCTATTTCCATGCGCTCTCTATGCGCAGCAGACATCGGACATAGACACTGCTCCTGTGTTAGATGACGGAGTTAAAATTCAAGAGGGAACTCCCCCTGCAAGCCTTGATGTTTCCAGCTCTATAGAGGAGCTAAGCTCAGATAGAAGAATACAAATTGACGAGAATAACACAAAAATCACTATCAAGTGCAATGTACCGGACGCA
This sequence comes from uncultured Treponema sp., assembly GCA_964623405.1. Lineage (GTDB taxonomy): Bacteria > Spirochaetota > Spirochaetia > Treponematales > Treponemataceae > Treponema_D. Next base: position 10,115 of record CAZURC010000010.1, on the reverse strand, counting down.
GAGGTTTTTATTAACGGCCAGTTTGAGGGGAATACGACACTCACGCTGAACGGACTTCCTGAAGGAAGATACAATCTTAGGATAGAGAAACGCGGGTACGAGCCAAGGCGCTATAGAATACAGGTAAGACGCGGACAGGAAGAAACTTTCTATATTGAGCTCCGTAAATATTCAGGTCTTGTAACTTTTTACGCAGATCCAGCAGACGCAGAGATTTATATCGATGGAAACAGAACATTCTTAACAACACTTCCGGTTGAGGAAGGAAGACATACCATAGAAGCAAGAAAGTTCGGCTACACAAGCAAGTCAGCGCAAATCTTTATATTCAAGAACACATACCAGATTATCTCATTCACACTGCCAGAAGCGCCTTTCTCCATGTCGGACTTAAAGGCCAACAGAAGCGCATTTAATCCTGAGCTGCCTGGCGGGCTTGGAAAGATCGAATTCACTTTCCAAGTGACAAACAGGGAAACCGGAATTTTTGAGATAACAGACCAAGAAGGAATCAATATAATAAGCAACACTCTGCCTGTATTCACCACATGGAAGCAGAGCGTAAGCTGGAATGGAATCATGTCAGACGGAAAAAGCGCGGGAGATGGAATATATACTGCAAAAGTAACAGCAGGAGCTCAAAGCCTCTCCCAAAAGTTCCAAGTGACACGCTCAATAAGAATGCCTTTTGCGACAATCACAGCCTCAGGCTCAGGAATCGGCACTCTGCCAGCGGCATTCTCATATCCAAAGGACACACTTGCGCTTGGCATAAACGGAGGCGCCGTCTTTGCGGAAAAGGGAAAAGCTTTCTATGGCGCGCCTGTCAATATGAGCATAGCATACACACCTCTTGATTTCATGGAAATCTCTGCAAAAGGCGGCATAATTGCTGGCCACGAGGGTTATTCAGGAACAATAAGCGGCGCGGCAAAGTTCTCATTTTCACATAAAGGAGAGGCCTGCGACTTTGACTGGGGATTTCTGCTCAGGGCAGGAGGAGCCTCAAAAAAGCCATACGAGCCTTACGGAGCTGACAATGGAGCTGGAGCAGGCGGCGGGCTTATTCTGGGAATAGACTCAAGCAGAATATACCTGGGACTTTCCTCAGAAATTACATACAAGACATCTACTTACGAGACAGAAGACGGGCACGCAGACAGCGTGTGGCGCAACGGGCTTGCATTGCAGATAAAAGGAGAGCGTTTTGCCGTTGGAATACTCGGTGCAATCAACTCTTCGTTTGGAAGAACAGGGCTAGAAAATGACGAGCGGACTTCAAATTCACCTGAATGGCTCAGAGCCATTGACAGCGGATTTGACATAAGCATACGGCCATTCAACCAGGCGGTCTTTATCAATCTGCGCGCAGACATACAAATCTTTAATGAGCAAAAATACTTTAAGGCAGAAGCGGGAATTTCAACGCTTTTCTAGGAGGCATGATATGAAGCTATACACAAGACAGCAGATGATTAGAAACACAGCAATTGGCATTGCCCTAGGCGCGGCTGTTGTGGCGGCGGTCATTTTCGCATCGGGAAACAAAACCTCAAAGATAAAAGCGCAATCCGCATCCACAGACGAGCAGACAGGGCAGATTCTCACAGCCCTGGACAGCACAGGCACAGAAGACAGCGGAGAAAACTCAAGTCTCATAGAAAACGGAAATCCCGGCAGCGCGTCTTCAATGGCAACACCGACCGCCGCAAGCATTTCACCTTACACACAGGACGAGGAACAAAACATTTCTGTCTACGAAAAATGCAACGAGGCAGTTGTAAACATCACTACCCAGGTGATGGGAATAAACTGGTTCCTGGAGCCGGTTGTTCAGGATGGAGGCTCAGGCTCAGGCTCAATAATAGACGAGCGCGGATATGTTGTCACAAATGTGCACGTAATCAGCAAGGCAAGCAGAATCAATATATCACTGGCAGACGGCACAAGCTATCCTGGAACTGTTGTCGGACAGGATGTGGAAAGCGACATTGCAGTCCTTAAATTTGATCCTCCCAAGAATACAAAGCTAAAGACAATTTCTTTCGGAGACTCCACAACGCTCAAGGTGGGGCAGAAAGTCATTGCAATCGGAAATCCTTTTGCTCTGGAAAGAACTATGACAACAGGCATTATCTCAGGACTGGGAAGACCAATACAAGAGAGCACAAATGTTATTATCCGCAACATGATTCAGACAGACGCGGCTATAAATCCTGGAAACTCAGGCGGTCCGCTCCTTGACACAAGAGGACGGATGGTAGGAATCAACACAATGATAATCTCAAATTCCGGAAGCTCGGCAGGAGTCGGATTCGCAGTGCCTGTGAGCACAGCACAGCGCGTTGTCAATGACCTGCTCAAGTACGGCAAGGTGCGGCGCGGAACAATGGAAATCACGCCAGTGCAGATGACATCAAGCATTGCCCAGTACGCGGGAATTGGGATTAACTACGGAATTCTTGTAAGCCAGGTAAAGGAAGGAAGCGGGGCAGAGAAAGGCGGGCTTAGGGGCGGAACAAGAGCCGTGCAGTACGGGAACCGCTTTAATCCTACTACAATATACCTCGGCGGAGACATAATAACAGGCATAGACGGAATAAACATACGCACTTACGCAGACTACACAAGCGCGCTGGAGGCAAAACGCCCTAATGACACTGTTACAGTTTCTGTATACAGGGACGGAAAAACAGAAACTCTCAAGATTACACTTGACGGGGCGGATGTTGACTCCGAATCGCAGGGAACTTCTCTTTAAGGAAGAAGAATGTGTCTTTTAGGCAAAAACTATCAGCGCTAGTCTTTCTTTTTTCCATGCCATTTCTGGCTTCACAGAAAGTTACGTTTCCTGTAAGAAGCCTTGTCACGGTTGAAGAGAAGCCTGTGCCTATTGAGACGGAATGGAGCGAAAAATGGTTTGGCAAGAATCCAGCGACGGTCTATAACCACAGTATTGCCCGCCTGGCAGGGATTTTTTCGGCTGTATCATACCAGGACAATGATACAGACATGGACACAAACCTTCTCCGCCAGTGCTACAGAGCGCTAGGCATACCTCAAGAGCTTATAGAAATGCACTATGACATTGACTATAACGATCCTGTGCTAGGAAATGACCAGGCGGCATTCAGCTTTGCGTCAAGGAAAATACAGAGCGCAACAGGAATAAAAGACCTTGTTTTTGTTGTGATAAGAGGAACTCCTCTCAGTGCGAACGAATGGCTTTCTAATATAAATATATCCGACACGACACAGACAGACACAGGTTTTCATGAGGGCTTCCTAAAGGCAACAGAGACTGTAAAGAACAGACTTATCGCATATCTTTTTAAGCACAGGATTGAGCTTAAAGACTGCTATCTATTAATAACTGGACATTCACGAGGAGCTGCTGTTGCAAATCTCCTGGCAATGCAGCTGGGAGACTCAATGCTCTTCAGCGCAGACAACATCTATGCATACACATTCGCCTCCCCTAACGTTACAACCGACAGCGACGCAGACAACCAAAGATACGGCTATATCTGGAACATAGTGAACGCAGAGGATATTGTTCCCTCTATGCCGCCTAACTACAAGGAATGGCGCTACACAAAATACGGGCACACATTATCCATAGTCAATGCATGGAACACAGATTCGGATAAATACGAGAAATCATCGCTTTCTTCAATGAATATATACTTCAGGAAGTTCATGCACAGGGACTACAGCCCGTTCAGGACAGGTCCTTTTATTCCAATCCAAGTAGACATAATTCTGACAGGCATGAACAAGGATATACATTCTTTCTACAATGGAATACAGTCGCTGCACAGCATGGCGGAGACTGCGCTTTGGAAAGTATTTCCTCCAGGAACAGAAGGCATAGAGGAAAATGACAAGTCCGCTAAGCAAGGAATTATTTTCTCTGCGTTGACAAAATGGTGCTACAAGAGTTTCGGACTTGAGATTGATTATGTACTCAACTGCTTCAAGGACATGCACGCAATGGAAACTTATCTTTCATGGATTATGTCGGCGGATGAGGACGAGCTTTATTCAGATATTGGAGTCAACCTGTTGTTTTTTAAGGGATCAGGAGACTATGCGGTCTTCGACAGCAACGGCGAGGCTGCCGCAACTATCCTTGACGGGAAAGCCGAGTTCTCAAAGATAAAGGCTCCTGTCGCGGCGAACTCCCTTTTCCAGAACCAGACTTCGGTAGGTATTCCTGCAAACTCCAGCTTTAAAATCGTAGCAAGCAAGGAAAGCATTATCCCGACAAGAATAAAAGTTTCTGTCCAGCACTTTGATGCCTCAGGAGTTTATCTTGGGGAAACAAAAGCCGTGAATATCTATCCATATAACGGGAGAATCTATGAATGCGCATCAACAGGACAGAGCCTTGACTTGAATACTCTCAATTTTACAAAAACTACAGGGAAAGATGCCGCCTTTACAAGAAAATCAGGAGGCCTTGAAAACAAGACCTCCTTAAAAATGAACTGGGAGCTATCATTCTCTACAAGCGGAGCAGTGAACGCAGGATTCCATTCAGGCACAAATATATTGTACGGCACAGCTCTTTTTGGCTACAACAACGCAAAAGCAGGACGTTCCCTTGAGCTAGCTCCCGGAATCGGGCACCAGAGCATTCTTGTCGGGCGTATACTTCTGGATACAGAGATTTTTGCAAGCGTATTCTACGCTTTGTCTGACAACATAGACGAGGGAGACGACAGGCTCAACCTTGTTCCTTCCGCAAGATTTTCTCTTTCATTCAAGCCCAGGCACAAAATCCAGCTGTTTGCATCAATAAACCTGGACCTGCATATATCAGGCTTTAACGACACAGCCTTTGACAGCTCATACCGAATAAAAGCCACATCCCAGGCTGAAACAGGAAGCTCAAGGCTGCACACAGTTCCAAACCTATCGTTCGGAATTAAATTCTAGGCGTTGACAAAAAAAAGAGGCATATCATGGACAGCATAATGATTCTTTGCAAGGTCGTGGATAATTACGGAGACATAGGAGTCGCATACAGGCTTGCAAAGGCGCTAAGCGATATAAATCCGTCTTTAAGCATTACGCTCGTCTGCTCAAACCTCAAAAGCTTTGCCCTTATGGCAAGGGGAATAGACCCTTCAAAAAAAATTCAAGGATATGTCTACAAAAGCGCAGAGTGGACAATAATTGACTGGAACGAGCCTGATGATTTTAAGTACAGCCCCTCGCCTTTTCCCCTTATACTTGAGTGTTTCCAATGCGGACGGCCGGACTGGCTTGAGAAAATACTATTTTCCTCAAATCCAGAGCAAGTTTTCCATATATTAAACATTGAATACCTGACCGCAGAGCAGTATGCGGATGACTTTCACCTTTTAAGAAGCTACACAAGAAGCGCAAACGTAAAAAAAATGTTCTTCATGCCGGGATTTACCTCAAAGACAGGGGGCCTTATCCTAAACAGGCCGGAAAAGCCAAGCGGCAGGATAAGCGCAATATGCGGCAAAAAAGCGGATTTCAATATTCTGTTCTTTGCCTACAAGAGAAACTTCGCGCCAATTGTAAAGGCAATCGCAAAGCTCCAGGAAGAAAAGCGGCGGGCAAACGGAAGCTTCGAGACATGCGTCTTTATTGCGGCAGGACAGAGCGCAGAGCCATTCATGGACGCATACAAAAAAGCGGGCAGCCCGTTCAAGATTGCAGAGCTTCCGTTCTTGCAGCAGGAGGAATGGGATTTTCTTTTAGCACAGATGGACTTTATTTTTGTGAGAGGCGAAGACTCGCTCTCCCGCGCGGCCCTGTCCGGCATTCCATTCATCTGGAACGCATACATCCAGGATGAAGACTATCAGCTTGTAAAAGTGGATGCTCTTTTAGAGCGCATGAGACCTTTTTTTGACACAGACGATTTTAAAATCCTAAAATCCGCCTGGGAACAATACAATACAGATGCTTCGACTGCGGCTCAGCATGACGATAACATCTATCCCGAACATCCAGACCGTCATTCTGAGCACAGCGAAGAATCTATGGCATTAACCAGTCTGCTCTTGCATAGAGATAAGATGCGCACAGCCTTCCAACGCTACGCCCGGACTCTGGAAGCAAACGGAGATCTTGCAGAGCATATTTTAGAATGGGCGGAAAAAAATGTGTGAATTTCGCACTGCGGCCGCATACAGAACAACAAGACCGTCATGTTAAGGCGCAACCTTGCAAAAAACAAGTTTTCATTCTTCAGTAAGAAAAACTTTATCTGCACGTCGCAAAAACTTTATCTGCACGACGCAAAAACTTTATCTGTGCGACGTACAAACTTTATCTGCACGACGTACAAACTTTATCTACACGACGCACAAGCTTTATCTGTACATACGAGGCAAATATTTTATATTTCAGCCTTAAGAATATTTATATGCAGAGATTTTTCCAACAGTTGAAAAAATCTCTGCAAGTCACTATTATATATAGAATAAATGCTTAATCTTTTGAGGTAACATATTATGTTGATGACAAACGAAATCAGAGTAGGAACTGCCTTTATGTATGAAGGGCAGCCTCTCATCGTGCAGAAGCTGCTCGGTCAGAAAGGTGGCCGCCAGGGAATGGTTACAAACTTGCGTGTACAGAACATCGTAACCGGCTCAACAATGCAGCTGGGTCTTGACGCTGGCGAGAAATTTGAGGAAGTTGACCTTGTTAAAAAGACCGTAAAGCTTTCCTATATTGACGGCAATGAGTACCACTTTATGGATCAGGAGACTTATGACGACATCATGCTCGACAAGGACTATCTTGGAGACAACGCCGGATATATCTCACCAGATGATGACTATGATGTTGAAGTTACATTCTACAACGACAGGCCAGTCGGAGTTGTTCTTCCTGTAAACGTAACACGTACAATCACATACTGCGAGCCTGGTGTCAAAGGCGACACTTCTGGAAAATCAACAAAGCCTGCTACTCTTGACACAGGAATGGAAGTAAAAGTTCCGCTTTTCTGCAATACCGATGACCGCATTGTTATAGACACACGTGACGGCTCATTTGTAGAGCGCGCAAAAGACTAATAATCCATATATTCAAAAAAAAAGGGCTGTCTAATATATTGTCATTCCGAACTCGTTTCGGAATCTATCTATACACTACACTGCGTTTTGTATAGATGCTGAAACAAGTTCAGCATGACGATTTTTATTAGACAGCCTTTTTCTTATATTTTAGAACTAGAACGTGTATTTCGCCCCAATCTGCGCAAAGCAGTTGTTGTGCCAGCCTGGGAACTCTGTCTTGTCCTCATCAAAGCTCGCCATGTACATTCCAAGCGCGCTGAACTCAAGTCCGTCGGAAACGTACCAGGTAAGCTTTGGAATCACAATCAAGTCATAATGCTGCAAGCCGTAAATCGCTGTGACTTCCGGCTTTACCTTGCTGTGCGCAAGCGAGTCAGAAATATTCAAAACCAGCTTGACATCGTTTCTAAAGCTTCCGTCCTCTGTGTCTAATTCACCGTTGTCATCAATCTTGTCTTTGTGGACGATGAATTTTCCCTGCGCCTGGAAGTTCACGTTAAGCTCGCTGATTGGAAGGTCGCGGTCAAAGCCTGCAACCCAGGAAATTGAGTTGTTGTGGACAGCCGGATCATCGCCGTCAGTGTCTTCGGTCAAGTTGTAAGCTCCTTCCGCGCGGAAGTTGTAAGCCCCGAAAGTCTTTGCGGCCTCAATTCCGAAAACCTGCATAAAGTCGTAGCCGATGAACTTGTCGTCATCATCAGCTGTTCCCGCGAGATGCTTTGTGACAAAGCTGTTCATTTTTGTATAGTCGATTGAGGCTGTCTTGTCGCGCCCGGCGTAATAACTGATTCCCCAGTCAAGCGAGCCAGTCGTTGTCGTGAACCTGGCGCCCGCCTGCATATACTTTAGCTTGTAAGTGTCAGGATAGATATTATCGGCAAGAGTTGTCGCGTTTGAAACCATTGTTGTGTACAAAGCCTGCTCAGAATAGGCTGGAGAGGATTCGTCTCTAGCTTTTACTCCCTGCTCTACAAGAGCCTGCCCCGCAATGCTTGTAAGGCCGCTTGTAAGAGAAGAAACCTGCGCAGGAACCCATCTTCCGCTTTCCGCGTAGCGGTCCGGCGTAAAGAACGGAGTCCACACAACTTCAAACCTGCTCGAAGAAAAAGGTCCCACATCTGTCGGAACGTTGTACAAGACACGCACCATCGGCTCTGCAATGCGGCGGTCGATGTAGTCCGAAATAACAAAGTCCGTGTAGTCGTTCGCATTGAAGTTGTCTATCGCATGGAGCTTGTCGCCTTTGCCCCACACTACTTTCATTTTTCCAGCCTGAACAGTAAAGTTTCCAAGATAGCTTTCAAGCGTCATCTCGTCGATTACATCACCATGGTATTCATCAAGAATATCCTTGCTCAAAGCAAACTTTATCTCTGCGGAGACAGAGTCGTTTGAATACTTCAAGTTGACCTTGCCTTTTGGTGTCGCCTCGCTCTCCCATTCCTTTGGAGAAAGAGGGTCATACTGAGTATGCTCGTCATCGTCAAAGTAAGCGCGGAAATTCAGTTCCGCCTCTCCAGAGACTTCAAGCTGCGTCATTGAGAAAGAGCTGGATGAACTGTCCCCAAAATCGCTTCCAAAGTCATTTCCAAAATCGCTTGAGAAGTCATCAGAAAAATCTGAATCCTGTGCAAAAATAAACGCTCCCGCAAACACAAGCGCAGAAGCAATGCCAAGTAATTTAAGTCTTTTCATTTTTATTTTCCGTAAAAAAATCTTGCCGCATGGACGCGGCAACAGAGTAAAGAGAGAATATTCTGTCTCTGCCTTTAGGTGAACAGAATATTCTCGTTGGATTGAAAATTACACGGATGTAATTTTCAATCCAATTATTTTGCCTGGTTCAGGTAGTTCTGTGTGAAAACGCTGTCTGGAATCGGCTTGTCAAGAATGATGTTGTAGCCGTTTGCGCTCTTCGCATTCTTCTGTGCGTACATCCTTGTGGAATGTCCGCTTTTTACATTCTTTAGAGTAGTATCTGTTGTTATGTTGTAGCCCTGGATGTTCTCAAGCTTATTCACGGTCAGAACCTTTACAAGCGACTGATCTTTCTTGTCATACATCTCCGCATAGACAGGAACCAAAGTCGCCTTGTCAATCCACTGTATTCTGTAGGCATACTGAGCATCCCCGATTGTCTTTGAGGTTGGAGTTGACTTTATTACCCAGCAGTCATATCCGTTCTTTGTCTCAGACCCGCTTCCTACAAACTCGTGAGTATCATCATCAATCTCGCGGGTTGACATATCATCATAGCTCGCATCTGTTCCCGTAAAAGACTTGCTTCCTTCTGAAGAGTTGACACGGCGGGTTGTCTTGAGAGACGGCATGTAAATCCACTTGTCATCATCCGCGCCCTTGTTCTCTTTCTGCAGGAATTTGATTCCCTGGTTCGACTTGTTTGTGCTGGTCTTAAAGTTCATAACAACATCAGACGTATCAGTGTCGCTCTTATGGCGGCCCAGCTCATCGATAACGCGGTGCTCCTCAATTTTTCCAGCCTTGCTGATTAAGTCCATCTCAATAATCGAATGGTTGAAATCCGGCTTCTTGATATTCAGAGCCTGGTCTACAATTGTGCGTGCGTCCTGTGCAAACGCAACTCCGGCGACTACTGCTACAACCGCAGCCAAAATTGATTTTTTTGTAAGCTTTTTCATAAGTTCCTCCAGCAAGGCCGCCTGAATTCAGACAGTCTCGTCATTGATTTTTACGTTGTTTTTCAACTTAGTTCATTAGCTTAAACCAATGAACTAGATTAGGGTTACAACCTTACTCTTTGCCCTGAGATGAATTCGAGTCTGAGCTCGTCTGTTGCTCAGTATTCTTTTCGTACAAATCCTCGTCCGCGCCCAAGTCTTCAGCCGGCTCCACTTTCGGGCGGCTGAATTTCGGATCGAAGTTCGTCAAGAAGCCCGGCAAAATCGTCATCGCAAGCATTGAGCTTGTGAACATTACAATCGCAACCAGAATTCCGATGTAGCGCAAGACAAGGAACTTTGAAAGGCACAAGACCAAGAATCCAAGTCCGACAGCAAGCGCGTT
>CAZURC010000009.1:0-31541 GCA_964623405.1 uncultured Treponema sp. | reverse complement strand
AATTTAACGTCTATAAATTCTGAATTTAGCGTCTATAAATTCTGAATTTAACGTCTATAAATTTTGAATTTATAAATGAACTAGAAAGAGACTGGGACAAAAGCGGCTGGAGACACTTTGTTTGGCTGTATTTTTGGAGCAGGTTTTTATGCAGCGGGAGTAGCGGCAAAGCAAAGATATGCCTTTGCAAAAACCGCAGAAGATAAATTGAACGAATAAAAACAACAATTCTTCTTAAATCCTATTGACTAAGTAGGTAAATGGCATTAAAACATATCTATCAGTTGCAACCGAAAATAATGTTTTAGCCGTTGCTTTTGTCACGGAACTTATGGAGGACTTTATGAAAAAATTTATAAAAATTGTTGCAATTTTTGCCGCTATCCTGGCTGGCGCTAGTGCCTTTGCTAAGCCAAAGGCAAGAACTGTCGCGCAGATTAAGAAAAGCAAGCAGATTAAGATTGCGGTTTTCAGCGACAAGAAGCCTTTTGGATATGTTGATGAGAACAGAAACTACCAGGGATATGATGTCTATTTTGCTGAGAGAATCGCAAAGGATCTGGGTGTAAAAGTCAAGTATGTTCCAGTTGATCCGGCTTCTCGTGTTGAGGTTCTTACGACAGGAAAAGTTGACATCGTTCTTGCTAACTTTACAGTGACAAAAGAGCGTGCCGAGAAAGTTGATTTTGCTCTTCCCTATATGAAAGTTGCTCTTGGGATTGTCTCAAATGAGAAGGATCCAATCAACAACATAGAAGATTTGAACGGGAAAACTTTAATTATAGCTAAGGGAACAACCGCCGAGACTTTCTTCACAGAGAACTACCCGCAGGTAAATCTTTTGAAATTTGACCAGTACGCAGATGCCTACAATGCGCTTCTTGACGGGCGCGGGGCGGGGCTTTCTACAGACAACACAGAAGTGCTTGCCTGGGCAATTGAGAACAAGGGATTCCTAGTCGGACCTGGTGTTACATCTCTTGGAAACCTTGACACTATCGCTCCGGCAGTTGCGAAAGGAAATTCTGATTTGCTGAACTGGCTTAACGATGAAATAAAGACGCTTGGAAAAGAAAATTTCTTCCATGCTGACTACGAGGCGACATTGCGCTCTGTTTATGGCGCAGATTCTGATGCGGACAGCCTTGTTGTTGAGGGCGGTGTCCTTTAGAAATTGATTTCCGCGCGTTAAGCGCGGAATTGTTTTGTCTATCTTTATTAATGGAGGCGCAGAAAATGGCCATCTACTTTGAAAAGCTTGTCCGTGAAAATTTCCGCAACGGACTCATGCGCCTTTCTTTCGGCTTGTAATCTATTTATCTGCGTTTTTTTGACGGCAGGAATAAATCTTTTATTTAGATAAAAAATATAAAATCCGAGGGAAACCATTATGAAAGAAAATTATTGTTTTGACACTCTCTGTGTGCAGGGAAATCCAAATTCAAAAAAGACAGACACTTCAGGCTCAATTTCTGTGCCTCTTGTCATGTCGGCGACTTATGCTCATCCAGGGCTGGGGCAGTCCACAGGCTTTGACTACACAAGGCTATCAAACCCGACACGCAAGTATCTTGAGGAAGCTGTAGCTGCGCTTGACGGCGCGAAATACGGATTCGCGTTCAGCTGCGGAATGGCGGCGGAGACAGCTTTCTTCAATATGCTTCCATCTGGCAGCCATATAATATGCTCAGACGACCTTTACGGCGGCTCAATACGTCTTTTCAACACAATTGTAAAAAAAGAGGGAAGCGAGACAACTTTTGTTGATGCTTCTGACCCTGAGAATGTGGTGAAGGCGCTAAGGCCAAACACAAAAGTCATTTTTATTGAAACGCCGGGCAACCCGCTTATGACTGTGACTGACATACGCAAAATGGCGGAGATTGCGCATAGCCACGGCGCAATTCTTGTTGTTGACAACACTTTCCTGACCGCATATTACCAGAAGCCGCTTGCTCTTGGCGCGGATGTTGTAATACAGTCCGGCACTAAATTCCTTGCAGGGCATAACGACACTCTCGCAGGATTTGTTACGACAAATAACGAGAAAATTGCCGAGAATATGACATTTATTACAAAGACGACGGGCGGGATGCTTTCTCCCTTTGACAGCTGGCTTGTAATACGCGGAATCAAGACTCTGACGGTCAGGCTGGACAAGCAGAGCGCGAACGCGGCAAAACTGGCCGATTATCTTAAAACTGAAAAACTTGTTAAAAAGGTTCTTTACATCGGCTTGAAAGAAGCACCGGGGCATGAAGTCCACAAGAGTCAGGCTTCCGGCTTCGGCAGCATGATTTCTGTCTATCTTGACAGCAATAAAAGCGTTGAGCGTGTTCTTAGAAAAATCAAGGTTTTCCGCTATGCGGAAAGTCTTGGCGGAGTCGAGAGCCTTATAACTTATCCTTATACACAGACTCATTCAGAGATTCCTGAGGAGGAGCGCAAGGCAAAGGGCATAACAGATAACCTTATAAGAATTTCTGTCGGAATTGAAAATCCAGATGATTTGATAAGGGATTTCAAGCAGGCTCTAGCGGAGGAGTAAGCAGATGAATTTTGACTTTGACAAGGTTACCGACCGCGCCCATACCTATGCGGAGAAATATGACTTGGCGGCTTCTCGCGGAAAGCCTGCGGATGCAATCAGCCTCTGGGTTGCGGACATGGACTGGCCGACAGCTCCTTGCGTTATCAGCGCATTAAAAGACCGCTGCAAGCATGGAATCTTCGGATACAGCTGGCCTGACTCAAGGTATTACAATGCGCTTAAAAACTGGTTCGAGACTAGGCATGGTTTTCAGATAAAGGATGAATGGATTGTTAATACGCCTGGAGTTGTGTTTGCCCTGGCAAATGCTGTCCGCGCGTTCACAAAGGAAGGAGACGGAGTGCTTGTTCAAAGACCGGTTTATTATCCTTTTTCTTCCATTATAAACAACAATAACCGCCGCCTTGTAAACAGCCCTCTTGTTTTTAGAAACGGACGCTACGAGATTGATTTTGATGATTTTGAGCAGAAGATTATTGATGAGGATGTAAAGCTTTTTATTTTGTGCTCGCCTCATAATCCAGGCGGAAGAGTGTGGACGAAAGAAGAGCTTTTAAGGATAAGCCGGATTTGTCTTAAGCACAATGTGCTTGTCGTGAGCGATGAGATTCACTGTGATATTACATTTGAAGGTCATAAGCACACTGTCTATGCATCTCTTTCTGAAGAGGCGGCTCAGAATTCAATTATATGCACAGCGCCAAGCAAGACGTTCAATCTTGCAGGCCTGCTTTTCTCAAATATTATAATTCCGAGCAAGAAAATTCGTATTGCGTTCCAGAAAGAGCTTGACAGAACTGGCTATGATGAGCCTCCTGTGTTTGGAATAGAGGCGGCTGTTGCGGCTTATTCAGAGGGTGGAGAATGGTTTGACCAGGCGCGGGAATATATATGGCAGAACATTCTTTTTGTAGAAAAATATATTGGGGAACATTGCCCCAAAATTAAGGTATGCAAGCCTGAAGGCACATATCTTTTGTGGCTGGATTTTAGCGGCTTTGACTTGAGCGACAAGGAGATTGAGGACAGAATACTGAACAAGGCGAAAGTCTGGCTTGACGGAGGAACGATGTTCGGCAGGGAAGGCGAGAAATTTCAAAGAGTGAACTGCGCTACACCGCGGAAAATTCTCAAAGCCGCGGTGGAAGCGATATGCAAGGAGTTTTCAGATTAGGGCTAGATTACGTAGTCAAATCCGTTGAACTCGCGGTTTTTTTCCGTAATCTGCTCCAAGGTCACGCTATCAACGTAGGTGTTCACGGCATCATCAAAGCCTTTCCAGAAAGCATCGTTGCCTACGCTGGAGACCGTGTTGTTCTCCGAGACACCTTTCGGGCTAAGATCTCCTTCCATTGCGCGCAGTATTTCTCCGGCCGTGTACTTGTCTGGAGTCCTTGCAAGCTTGTAGCCGCCATTGTTTCCTCTCAAGCCTATGACAAGTCCTGTGCGGCTTAGCTGCATAAGTATCTGCTCTGCGTATTTTGCGCTGAGGTTGTGCCTATGGCTTATAAGCTTTAACGCGATGTATTTCTCTGGATCCTGTTCGGCAAGATCCGCCATAAGCAGAAGAGCATACTGCCCCTTTGTAGAAATCTTAAGCATTTCTATTCTCCAAAAAAAAGTTTTATATCTTGGACATATTGTGTCCGTTTTTTCCCGCAAAAGCTACCGTTCAAATAGAATGTCAGAAAGTGACGTAGTAATTCCTACTTGTGCTGCAGCCGCATGGATTTTGCCCGCTATGCCGTCGGATATGAAAAGACCTTCCTTTTCCTGTTTCTCATGCATGTTATATTCGATTTCTCCAGGAACAAAGATTTCTTTTACTCCGTCACGCTTGCGGGAGTTTTTAATTCTATCGATTGTAAGATCGATATTCTCCTTAAAAAGCTCTACATTGGCAAAGCGTGAAATATCGATTGCGGCAAAGTTGTATCCAATCTTGTCTGTACATTCCGCGGTTGTGTCTCCCTGGCTGTCAAGAACAGAGGTTCCGCTCAAGAGTGTGGTGATGATGAATACGATAAGGTCAAGCCCGTAGCCCTTGTATCCTCCAAAAGCAATCTGCGGTCCGTTTCCTTCAATAATATCCTTCGGGTTTGTGGTGGTTTTTCCGTCCGCAGTCAGCGCCCAGTCGTCAGGGATCTCTTTTCCTTCTGTGTAGGCAAAAAAGATTTTATTGTAAGCTACGGTGCTTGTTGCCGCATCAAAGACAATAGGGCGTTTCTTGCCCGCGGGGACTGCGACACATATCGGGTTTGTGCCAAGGACTTTGTCATATCCCCCAAAAGGAGCTACAGCAAGCCCTGTGGAAGTGAAAGCAAGTCCTATAAAATTCTCTGGCAGCGCTTTCATAGCGTAATAAGCAGCAAAGCCGAAGTGGGTTCCGTTGCGCACAGTTGAAACACAGACACCAGTCTTTTTTGCTTTTTCAATTGTTTTCTCCATCGCGTAAGTTCCAGCTACAGAACCTGGCGCATGGTCAGCGTCGAAGACATAAGTTGAAGGGCCTTCCGCCGCAATTTTTATGTGCGAATTGCTGTTTATTTTGTGCGCCCGCATCAGCTTTGAGTAGTTTTCTGTCTGAATCAGACCGTGGGAGTGGATACCGCGCATCTCTGCTTCTACAAGGTTTTCTGCGACAATATCAGCTTCTTCTTTTTTTAGACCAGACTTTTGGAATATTTCTGACTCCAGTTCATGCATTTTTTTTGGATCAACAACGTAGCTCATATATTCTCCCGTAACAGTTCTATTAAATATTTGCCATGAATAGCAAAACCTATATCAGTAGTAGGTTAATAGTTAGTTGAGAAAGTTTCAAGCGGTTTTGAAGATTATGAATAACATATTAAGGAAAAGGAATTCCGGTCGGTCTGGAACAATTAAAGATGAAGATTGTCGCGGCATTGAAAATCCTTGACAATAAAAATCTAAAAAAATATATAAAACCTATTGCAACAATAGGAATAAAGGGTTATTCTAGAATCATCCTGCGGCAATAGCAGGAAATTATCATTTTGTTCTGGAGGCGTTTTATGAAAACAAAAAATCACAATTCAATTTCATTCGGACAGTGCAATGCTTCCATGTGTATATGTAAAATGTGTTGTAAAAAATAAATCAAATATCAATTAGAAAAAGACTGACTAGAAAAACTAGAGGTTTGGAAATGGAATTGATTTTCTGTTTTCATACCTCTTTTTTTTATATCTATACAAAAATTTTACGAGGTATCAAAATGAAAAAAATTGTAAATGTTGTTGTGCTTGCGTTGGTTTCGGCTATTTTCGCCGTTAATATTTTTGCTGCAAAAAACGAAAAGAAAGCGAAAGCCAAAACCATTATTGTAGGAACTGGAAAAATTTTTGCGCCGTTCTGCTACTTGGATGATAACGGAAATCTTGCCGGTTATGAAAAAGATGTGCTTGACGCAGTTGATGAGCTTTTGCCCCAGTATACTTTCAAGTATGAAACTTTTGACTTTGCGAATATCTTGATTGCACTGCAGGCAGGAAAAGTTGACATTGGAGCGCATCAGTATGGAAAGACTCCTCAGCGTGAGGAGAATTATCTATTTGGAAATCAGCCATATCGTGCGGCTGCAAACAAAATTGTTGTCCTGAAAAGCAGAAATGACATTTCTAAGCTTGAAGATTTGCATGGAAAAACAGTGAATTCAAATACTGGAAATCTTGTTACTGAATTTTTGGAACGCTACAACAAGGCTTTGCCGGACAATCAAAAAATTAATGTGATTGTAACACCAAGCAATGTTCCTGTGGAAGAAAAAATAGCAAAAATCAAAAACGGGACTTATGATGCCGTGTTTACGCACAATCCTGCTGACATCGACAAATGGAATGCAGAATACGGGGATATTCTAAAAGCTGCTGGTGATCTCTCAAAAGAAACAACGGTCTACACTTATCACGTTTTCAGAAAAAATGATGTTGAGCTTCGCAATGCGGTTGACGGCGCTCTAAAAAAACTTATTGCTGACGGCACGCTTTCAAAAATCTCGATAAAAGCATTGGGTTATGATGGCACGGTCAATTTGAACTAAGTTCTGTTTGATAAGAGAGCAGGGAAGAACAAAAATTCCCTGCCTAGTTTTGAGAGGCTTTGCATAATGAATTTTTTTTCTTGGAACCGATTTTTTACTAATTTCCCGAAAATCTTAGTCACGCTTCCTGTGGATTTGGAGATTGTGATTGTCACTTATTCTCTTGGACTTGTGCTTGCTGTTGTTCTGGCTTGCATCAGAATCAAGAAAATTCCGATTCTCAATCAATTAACCGTATTGTTCGTATCTTTTGAGCGCGACACTCCTCTTTTTGTTCAGATGCTTGTTTCTTATTATGGGATTCCGCTTCTTATCGGAAGTATTTTTGATATTGACACACGTGATTGGTCTAGAATTGTTTTCGTATTCATCGCCTACACAGCAAATGTTGGAGCGTTTCTTTCGGAAGTTTTCAGGGCATCAATTCTTGCAATCCCTAAGGGACAGACAGATGCCGCTCTTTCATGCGGGCTAACGAATATGCAGTGTTTTTTCCGAATTATTTTCCCGCAGTCGGTCAGAATCGCTCTTCCAAATATGTGGACTTTTTTAATCAGCCTGTTCAAAAGCACATCGCTGGTTTATATGATTGGCGTTGTTGACACTATCGGGCGGGCGCAGGCAATCGGTTCTGCAACAAGCCACAGTCTTGAAAGCTATATTATTGTCGCGCTTATTTTCGTTGTGTTCAGTTTGTTTTTGCAGCTGCCGTACAGCTTTGTTGAGAAAAAGCTTTCGTTCACCAAAGAAAATAAATTCTGCCAGAAGAAAGAGGCAAGAAATGAGCTTTAATCTTTCATATCTTAAGACAAGCCTTTTAGTTGCGGTTCCTTATATTCCTGTGACACTTGCGCTCGCTTTTCTTCCTATGATTTTAGGACTTTTGATTGGATTTCTTGTCGCGACTGTGCGTGTTTACAAAATTCCCGTCCTGTCACAGATTTTTGCGCTTTTTGTCATTGTCTACAGCGGAATTCCAGATATGGTTTCGCTTTTACTTTTCAATTTGATTTATATCACTTGCTTTAAGCCAGTCGCTTATGGCGGAATTGCGGTTGTGCTTCTGACTTTTACGCTTGATAGGATTGTTTATCAGTCAGAAACAATCAGAAGCGCTTATCTTTCTGTTCCGAAGGCGCAGTACGAGGCGGCTTATTCTGTCGGATTAAACGAAAGCCAGACTTTGCGAAGAATTATAATTCCCCAGATTATCCCGGTCGCTCTTCCGCCGTTGACAAGCCATATTGTGGGCGCAATAAAAAACACTTCAATTGTTATGGTTGTTGGAGTTTATGATGTTATGAATGCCGCGTTAAAGCCCTGTATGGATACTTATAGTTTTATTGAGGGCTATGTAGCAGCGGCTATTATTTTCTGGATAGTCAATGCATTTATAGAGATGATTCTTTCTTGGTCGGAGAAAAAATTTGTCTACATAAAACGTGATTCAAAGAAACAAAAATCAGGGGGAAGTTATGATAAAGCTTGAAAATGTACAGAAATCATTTGGTCATTTGAAAGTGCTGAAAGATGTTTCTCTGACGGTTGATGAGAAAAACGTTGTTGTAATTTTGGGCCCGTCAGGAAGCGGAAAAACAACATTGCTCCGTTCTATCAATTTTCTTGAGCGTGCAGACAAAGGAACACTGACAATCGGCGATACAACTGTTGACCTTCATGGTGCAAAGAAAAAAGACGTTCTAAAAATACGCAGAAAAACGGCGATGGTTTTTCAAAACTACAATTTGTTTGCTAATAAGACCGTGCTTGAAAATATTATGGAAGGGCTTGTGACTGCGCGGGGTGTTTCAAAGGATGCGGCAAGGGAACGGGGATTGCTTGAGCTTGGAAAAGTCGGGCTTTCAGACAAGGCTGACTATTATCCTTGCCAGCTTTCGGGCGGGCAGCAGCAACGGGTCGGAATTGCACGGGCGGTTGCGCTTGACGCTGAGGTGATTTTGTTTGATGAGCCGACTAGCGCGCTTGACCCTGAGCTTGTCGGTGAGACACTTCAAATCATTAAAAAAGTTGCGCAGGAAGGACATACAATGATTGTTGTAACGCACGAAATGGGCTTCGCTGAGGATGTTGCGGACAAAGTTGTGTTTATGGACGGTGGATATGTCCTTGAAGAAGGTTCCCCTGAAAAAATTTTTTATCATCCAGAACACGAACGGACAAAACAGTTTTTGCGCAGAATTTTGCCTCAAAACGATTATGTCATCTAAAACAGGGGGAAATTATGTATGAAAAAAATCCAAAAAGAACGTTGTTTTTTACGGCTCAAGTTAAAATAAGTGGAAAGGGCGGACACAGTTCTGTTCCGTATTTGACGCATAATCCGATTTCTGCCGCATTCCGGCTTATACAAATCATAAGCGGCAAAGTTTTATATGAATTTGACAGTTTCCAGAATGTTGCGCTTTACCCGGTTTCTTTTGACGCGGGAACAAAGCAAAATATTATTCCAGATGATGCTTTTATTATCTTCAAAGGTGAGTCATCGGATAGCGACGAAAAACAGAAATTAGAGGAATTGCTAAAAAACAGCCTGAAAGCAATTGAGATTCTATATCAGATTAAAACAAGTGTTGAATTCGAGGAAATCAATGAGCGTTAAGGATGATAGAATTTCAAAGCAGATAAAAGACAATGAAAATTTCTTTATCCAGACCCGGCATCATCTTCACGAACATCCAGAGCTTTCATCGCAAGAATATGAAACTTCTGCCTATATTCGTTCTTATCTTGATGAATGGAAAATTCCTTATGTCACAAACGGCGTAAGCAGTGTGATTGCCACAATCAAAGGCAAAAAAAATGGACTGAAAGAAAATCAGAAAAAATCAAGAACAATTGCGTTGCGTGGTGACATTGATGCGCTTCCAATCCAAGAAGAAACAGGTCTTACTTGGAAATCACAAAATGACGGCGTGATGCATGCGTGTGGACATGATGTTCACACAACTTTTATGCTTGGCACTGCAAAAGTCTTGAATGAATTTAAAGATTACTTTAACGGCACAGTGAGAATCATTTTTCAGGAAGGGGAAGAAATCGGCGCTGGAGCTAGAAAAATTATGGAGGAGGGACTTCTTTCTGATGTGGACACGATTGTCGCTTTGCATGACAGCCAGGAGATTGATCTGGGCATTTTTGCTCTTGGTTATGGAACAATGAGCAGCTTCGGCGGCGGTGGTGAAGTCACGATTGAAACTGACGGAAACACAAATGCTTTGATTGTCGCAGGGGAATTTGTTTCGCTTGTCACAGCTTTGGCAGAGGAGAAATTTTCGAAATCTGAGCAGATTGTTCTTGTTCCGACAGTTGTAAAAAGCGCTCAAAATGATTCTGGAAAAGTGGACAAAGTTTTAATCGCATACAATTCCCGCACGCTTAATCTTGATAATGAAAAAGTAATCCAGGACGTTCTTGTTCAGGCGGCGGAAAAAACATCTTCAGCTTTTGACTGCAAAGCAAATGTTGAGCTGCGTAAACCAGGCAACGCGGTCAACAACGACAAGCATTTTACCGACCTTGCTGCTGATGTCATAAAAAAATATTTTGGTAAAAAATCGCTCCGTTTCACTAGGCCAGTTATGAGCGGAGAAGATTTTGCGCTGTTTCAGAAAACTATTCCTGGCGTTTATATTCATATTGGCGGCGCTACGGATGGAGTTTACAGAGCATTGCATACAAGCAAAACCTGTGTTGATGACGGAATTCTTGTTATAGGAATTGAATTTTTTTTGCGGTATGTATTTGAATATTTTTCGTAAATCATCTGTCACCGACATGACACAGGGCGGAATCTTAGGAGAGATTGTGCTGTTCGCACTGCCGCTTTTTGTCGGGAATGTGTTTCAGCAGCTTTACAACACCGCCGACTGCTATGTTGTCGGAAAATTCTTAGGACGTGACTCTCTTGCCGCAATCGGAGCGACCAGCCAACTCGTTTTTACCGTGATTGGATTTTTCAGCGGATTTTCAACTGGCGCGCAGGTGATAATTTCCCAGAGTTTTGGTGCAAAAGATTTTTCTCGCATGAAAAAGTCGATTCACACAGCGGTTGCAAGTTCTGTTTTAATCAGCGTCTTTTTGACCGCGCTCGGACTTTTCGCTTCTCCGTTTATGCTGCGTTTAATTCAAGTTCCCAACGATGTTTTTGACTTGGCGGATTCATATTTGAAGATTTATTTTTCAGGGATCGCGTTCTTGATTCTTTACAACATCGGCTCGTGCGTTTTACGTGCGCTCGGAGATGCAAGACGGCCTCTTCATTTCTTGATTTTCAGCTCGGTCGTGAACATCATTCTTGACTTAGTTTTTGTTGTCAAATTTCACCTCGGCGTGAAAGGCGCTGCCGTCGCAACTGTCGTTTCAGAGCTGCTTTCAATCATTCCTGTTTTCTACGTGCTTTTTTCCGCAGATGATTTTTATAAGCTTTCGCTAAAAGATTTGAAGATTGACTTTTCACTGTTCGGTGAAATGCTCAAGATCGGGCTTCCTGGCGCAATTTCTTCCTCATTGACGGCGTTTTCAAACACGTTTATGCAAAAATGCATCAATATGTTCGGTTCTTCGTGCATGGCAGGCTGGGCAGTTTTCGCTCGGTTCGACCAGTTCATAATCATGCCGATGGTGAGCATTTCATTCGCGGCGACGACTTTTGTTAGCCAGAACTTTGGAGCAAAGCAGTTTGAGCGCATAAAACAAGGTGTCCATATCTCGTTACGTCTTATGATTTTTATGATTGTTTCGCTTTCCGCCTTGATTTTTATTTTTGCGCCGATTCTGGTTTCGTTTTTTATTTCTGATGAAGAGTCCGTGCGCTACGGCTCGCTTTTTCTGCGCTATACAACGCCGTTTTACATTTTGTGTGCCACTACAATGCTCTACTGCTCAATTCCTCGCGGTCTTGGTTATGCTCTTGTGCCGACGCTCATAACCTTCTCAGGATTCGTGGTTTTTCGGCAACTCTTTCTTTTTGTTGTGACAAGAATCACGTCTGCGTTCGCCGTTGTCCTGCTGGCTTATCCTGTCGCCTGGATTGAAACAACGGCAATCACAATTATATACTACGGATATTGTTTTAGACGTTCTTGCAAAAGAGAAATCCCGCAATGATTAAATCCGGCACGCAAAAGCTGATTCAACTGTTAAATATGCTTTTTCAACGACTCAACATAACATTCCGCATACCGTGACCGCGCAAGATTTTTCTTTGTGATGATTCCAATCCGCATTTTTTCGTCAAAATCAAACGGGCGGGCTACGATATGCTCTCCGTTCAGTTCCTTGCTGATAACGCCGGAACTCACCGTAAAGCCGTCAAGTCCAATCAAAAGATTAAAAAGAGTCGCTCTATCTCGCACGCAGATGACTTTGTTCTGCTCAAGCGACGTAAACGGCTCTTCTGAAAAATAAAACGAGTTGTGCTCTCCCTGCTCAAAAACCAAGTATGGGAATGGCTTTAAGTCTTCAACTGTGACTTTTTCTTTCTTGCAAAGCGGATTTCTGTCGCTGATAAAAACGTGCGGTTCTGCGGTGAAAAGTTCTGTGAAAATCAAATCATTCTTTCTCAAAAGCTTGGTGATGACATCTTCATTTTGATGAGTGAGGTACAAAATCCCGATTTCACTTTTTAAGCGGGAAACATCATCGATAATTTCAAAAGTCTGAGTTTCGCGCAGCGTGTAATTGTATTTTTCTCCGCCAAATTCCTTGATGACATCAACCATCGCATTCACGGCGAAAGAATAATGCTGGCACGAAACGCAAAAAAACGGATTTCGCCTTTCTTTTCCTGTGTATGTTTCTTCGAGCAAATCCGCCTGCTCCAAAACCTGTCTGGCATATCCTAAGAAAATCTCGCCTTCGCTTGTGATTTCAATTCCTTTGTTGGTGCGCGAGAAAATTGTGACAGACATTTCATCTTCAAGCTGATGAATCGCCTGCGTTAGACTTGGCTGAGAAATAAAAACTTTTTCCGCCGCCTCGGAAATCGACTTTGATTCTGAAACGGCAATCACGTATCTTAACTGCTGGAGTGTCATAAAAATATTATAGCATAGTTTTGATATAGTTAAAATCTATAGCAAACCGCAAAAAAGTTATATTTCCCTTTTCCCTAGTGACTTAGTATAGTTTTGACTATGAACAACACAAACACAAAAATCAAAACCTCGGTAATCGGCTATCCAAGAATTGGCTCACAGCGGGAATTGAAATTCGCCTGTGAAAAATATTTTGCAAAAGAGATTTCTCAAAACGAGCTTGAAAAAGCTGCGCACGAAATCAAAATCTCAAACTGGAAAACGCAGGCGCAAAACGGAATTGATTTTATTTCGTCAAATGATTTTTCTTTCTATGACAATATGCTCGACACGGCGATTATGCTCGGCGCAGTTCCGACCCGCTACAAAAACTTGAAGCTTTCTGCGCTCGACACGCTTTTTGCAATGGCCCGCGGCTATCAGGAAAACGGAAAAGATGTTACAGCGCTTCCGATGAAAAAATGGTTCAACACGAATTATCACTACATTGTCCCAGAATTTGATGACGATACTGAGCTTAAGCTTAACGCCGAAAAAATCATCAATGAATATAATGAAGCGAAAGCGGCTGGAATCGAAACAAAAATCAACGTTATAGGCCCGTATACATTTTTGAAACTCGCTCACTATAAAGGCGGAAAAACTATTTTTGATTTCGCGCAAAAAACTGCGGAACTTTACAAAGAGCTTTTGGGAAAAGTTAGTGCAATCGGTGCAAAGTGGATTCAGATTGAAGAGCCGTCTTTGGTTTTAGACACAAGCGCAGAAGATTTAAAGCTTTTTGACTCGATTTACAAAGTTGTTCTTGATAGTGGTTTCGACAAGCTCAACCATCGCACGCACGTGATTCTCTCAACATACTTCGGCGACATCCGTGACAGCTACGAAACGGTAACCGCTCTCCCGTTTGACGGAGTTCAGCTTGATTTTCTTGAAGGAAAGGAAACTTTTAATCTTGTTCAAAAATACGGATTCCCAAAGGGCAAGGTTCTTTTCGCAGGTCTTGTGAACGGAAGAAACATCTGGCGGAACAATTACGCAAAAACGCTTGAGTTTTTGGAAAAAATCAAAAAAGCGGCACAAGCGGAAATTGTGCTTTCAACTTCGTGCTCGCTTTTGCACGTTCCATACACAACAAAAAACGAAACGAAACTTTCGCCTGAAATCTTGGCTCATTTTGCATTTGCGGAAGAGAAATTGACTGAATTGAAGGAAATTGCAGCTTCCAAGCAAAATCAAAAGCTCTTTGAAGGAAGCCGTGTAACTGAAAATGCTGCTTTGAGCGAAAAAATCAAGAATCTGACCGAAAAGGATTTTACCCGCTCGCCTGATTTTTATGAGCGCGAGAAAATCCAAAAAGCAAAACTGAATCTTCCTCTTTTGCCTACAACGACAATCGGCTCGTTCCCGCAGACAAAGGAAGTCCGTGCAAACCGGAGCCGTTTTAAGAAAGGCGAAATAACTCTTGAAGAATACAAGAACTTCAATAAGCAGAAAATTGCCTACTGCATAAAATTGCAGGAAAATTTAGGTCTGGATGTTTTGGTTCACGGCGAATATGAACGCAATGATATGGTTGAATATTTCGGTGAGCATTTGGACGGTTTTTTGTTCACGCAGAAAGCTTGGGTTCAGTCTTACGGAACCCGCTGTGTAAAACCGCCTGTTGTCTGGAGCGACATTTCAAGAAAATCTCCGATTACAGTTGAATGGTCTGTTTTCGCCCAGAGCCAGACAAAAAAGCCGATGAAAGGAATGTTGACCGGCCCTGTCACAATCCTGAACTGGTCGTTTCCGCGCGAGGACATTACTCTAAAGAATCAGACTTTGCAAATCGCGCTTGCAATCCGTGAGGAAGTTTTGGACTTGGAAAAGAACGGAATCAAAATCATTCAGATTGACGAGGCGGCTCTTCGCGAGAAACTCCCGCTTAGAAAATCAGACTGGCACGCAGAATATTTGGACTGGGCGATTCCAGCGTTCCGGCTTGTTCATTCAGGTGTAAAACCTGAAACTCAGATTCACACGCACATGTGCTACAGCGAGTTCAACGACATCATCAAAGACATTGACGATATGGACGCAGATGTGATTACGTTCGAGGCGAGCAGGGGAGATTTGACGATTCTTTCAGCTTTAAAAGAGAGCAATTTTAAAACCGAAGTCGGCCCTGGCGTTTACGACATTCATTCTCCGCGCGTTCCGTCTGTCGAGGAAATTGTGAAAAAACTTCGCAAAATGGAAAACTATGTTTCAAAAGAAAAGCTTTGGGTAAATCCAGACTGCGGACTAAAAACCCGCGGCGAAGAGGAGACTGTGGCAAGCCTGAAAAATCTCGTGAAAGCGGCGAAGATAGTGAGGGCAAAGAAGCTAGATTGATAGGATTCTCCAAATTTTTCATAAATAAGCTATTTACGGGAAATTTATAGCTTATTTACAGAGAATTTATAGGCGATTTACGAAGAATTTATAGCTTATTTACGGAGAATTTATAGGCGATTTACGAAGAATTTATAGCTTATTTACGGAGAATTTATAGACGATTTATGGAGAATTTATAGGCTATTATAATTAATTATCTTGAGTAAACTCACTAATTTACTTGAAGCAGATGGGATATATACTTTTATAGCAAGCGATTTGTCATTGAGAGTGTAGGAAAGATTGAATGGCTTTGTATTGACTATAAGGTCTTTAATTCTTATTATAAACCTACTTGTTTGCTAGGTATGATAACTTTTAACTTGGGGGCTTTTTGTGGCGATTATTGAGTTAAAAAACATCTGCAAGACTTTTGTGCAGAACGGCAAGAAATTCAATGCGGTGGAAAATGCTTCTGTTTCGGTTGAAAAGGGAGAGATTTTTGGAATCATCGGATTTTCCGGCGCGGGAAAGTCTACGCTTGTCCGTACAATAAATTTGCTGGGGCGGCCGACTTCGGGCAGTGTGACTGTCAAAGGAAAGGATTTTCTTTCTCTTTCCGAAAAGGAGCTTAGGCAGGAGCGCAAGAAGATTGGCATGATTTTCCAGCACTTTAATTTGATGAAAAGCCGCAACGTGTTTGATAACGTTGCCTTCCCGTTAAAGTATTCTGGGCTTTCAAAAGAACAGATTTCAGACAAGGTTCATTCTCTTCTTGAGCTGGTTGAAATTAATGACAAGGACACAAATTATCCAAGCCAGCTTTCCGGCGGACAGAAGCAGCGTGTCGCTATTGCCCGGGCTCTTGCTAACGATCCGGATATTCTTCTCTGCGATGAGGCGACGAGCGCGCTTGATCCTACAACAACAAAGTCAATCTTGAAACTGCTGAAGAAACTAAACAGGCAGCTTGGGCTTACGATTGTGATAATTACGCACCAGATGGAAGTTATCAAGGAAATCTGCGACAGGGTTGCTGTAATGGAGCATGGAAGAATTGTAGAGCAGGGCGATGTATTCTCAATCTTTGCAAATCCTAAAAATGAAATTACAAAACGGTTTATCAGGGCGACTTCCAATCTTACCAAAATTGATGAGCTTATTGCTGAGGACAGCCCTGTTGTGCATCTTGAGCAAGGCGAATATCTAGTACGCTTCACCTATATACAGAAGAACGTCTCTGAGCCTCTTATCAGCGCAACCAGCCGTATTTACGATGTTACAATGAACATTATTTTCGCGGAGATTGAGATTGTGCAAGATGCTCCGATAGGCGGGACGATTGCGATAATCAGCGGCAAGAAAGAGGCGATTGAACGTGCCCTTGAGCATATCCGTGAGGAGAATGTAGGTGTGGAGGTTTTGAAGAATGCTTGAGCTATTGAATAAAATTTTGCCAAACTTGATGGCGAATAAGCGGTATGTGAATTTTGGTGTCTCAATAATCCAGACAATCCAGATGACTATATGGTCTGGAGCAATCAGTTTTGTGCTCGGCCTATTGTTCGGAGTCACTCTTGTCGTGACGAAAAAAGGAGCAATTCTTGAAAATAAGATTGTTTATCAGATTTTGGACAAGGTGATTAACTTTTTCCGTTCGATTCCGTTCATTATTTTGCTCACAGGTGTCATGCCGTTGAGCCGTCTTATAATGGGAACGTCTATAGATGTGCGAGGCGCAATTGTCCCTCTCGTGTTTGGAACCGTGCCTTTTTTTAGCCGACAGATAGAGACAGCTCTTTCGGAGGTGGATGAGGGGTTGATTGAGGCTGCGCAGAGCATGGGTTTAAGCCCGTGGGATATAATAATACGTGTATATCTAAAGGAAAGCGTGGGGCCGATTGTCAGGGGAACAATGATTACAATCGTAAGCTTGATTGGACTCACTGCAATGGCTGGAGCTGTTGGCGCGGGAGGCCTCGGTAATTTTGCTATCCAGTACGGTCATGATATGAACATGCAGGATATTACCTGGCTTACGATTATTCTTCTTGTCATTGTTGTGAACCTGATCCAGTGGGCTGGAACATCCTTTATTAGGCGGCATACACATTAAAGACTTAGAAATAGCCAATATTAAAACCTATTGCATAAGTAGGTTAAAAGATGTATAACAAATCATCGTTTCTATAGTTAAAGCAATAGAAAGATTGCTTGGAGGATTTTATGAAAAAAGTAACATCGATTTTGACAGGGATAGTTGCACTTTCCGCGCTTTTCTTTTCTTCGTGCGGAGATAAAAAATCTAATGTTGTAAAACTTGGTGTTGTCGGCGCAATGTATGAGGAAATGTGGGCGCCTGCAAAGGAAGCGCTTGCTGCGGAAGGAATCGACCTTCAAATTGTGCAGTTCTCGGATTACAACACTCCGAACACAGCTCTTGCAAATGGCGATATTGACCTTAATGCAGATCAGCACAGAATCTTTTTGGAGGCTGATGCCAGCGCAAAAGGCTATGATTTGAAAATTGTCGGCAACACCTTTATTCAGCCGCTCAGCTTGTATTCAAACAAGGTTAAGTCAGTGAACGAGCTGAAAGATGGAGCGGTTGTCGCAATCCCTGATGATGTTACAAACGGCGGACGTGCTCTTAAAGTCTTGCAAACCGCAGGGCTTGTTGAACTTAGACCGGATGCAGGATTCAATCCAAGAATAAATGATGTATTTAAGAGCAGAGTCCAGATAAAAGAACTTAAGGCGAACACGATTCCAGCGGCTCTTCCAGATGTTGACGCAGCGATTATAAACGGCAACTATGCGCTCAGCTTTGGAATCAATACAGAAACCGCAATCTTCAAGGACACGAATCTTAGTGAGACGGCCTATTGGAATTTGATTGCCGCAAATGCGGAAAGCCTTAAGGATGCGGGCAAAGTAGAAAAATTCCGCAAAGTTGTGGAGGCATTCCAGAGTCCGGAAACCGAAAAAATATTCAAGGAAACTTACAACGGAAATTTCGTCAAGGTTGGCTGGGACATTGATGAGCTTTCTGCAAGACTTGAAGAGCTTAATAAATAAGTGTCAAGGCGGCAAGGCAGGGTAGCGTTGTTGCCCCGAACTCGCGGACAATCGTTGTCGTCCGCGCTTGGTTTCAGGGTCTGTTATAAAGATTTCGAAACTAAGCGCAATCATTGTCGCGCTTACTTGAGTTCGGAATGACACCAAAAAATTTGTAGTGGTTGAGCCTGTCGCCCGTAGGCACGAGCGAAGCGAAGTAACCACATTTTTAAAAGTCATTTCGACAAGCTCAATGACCGAGCAAATAGAGGCAAAAAATGAAATCGCTTTCTCATAGGACAGAAACTTTTACAGATTCAGTAATCCGCAGAATGACGCGAATTTCTCTAAAATACGGCGCTGTCAACTTGAGCCAGGGATTTCCTGATTTTGAGCCGCCAAAACCGATTCTTGACCGGCTTGCACAAGTCGCCTACGAGGATTTCCATCAATATTCAATAACTTGGGGCGCGCAGAATTTCCGCGAGGCTTTGGCGGCAAAGCAATCAAAGCTGATGGGAATTCCAGTTGATCCGAATTCAGAGATTGTCACGACTTGCGGCGGAACCGAGGCGATGATGGCCGCAATGATGACAATCTGCAATCCGGGCGACAAAGTTGCGATTTTCTCGCCTTTTTATGAAAACTACGGCGCAGACGCGATTCTTTCCGGCGCAGAGCCGATTTACATTCCGCTTGTTCCGCCAACGTACAAATTTGACGCGAACAAGCTCGAGGACGCTTTCAAATCTGGAGCAAAAGCGTTGATTCTGTGCAATCCGTCAAATCCGTGTGGAAAAGTCTTTACAATGGAAGAGATGACTTTGATTGCGGACTTGGCGAAAAAATACGACGCTTACATTGTGACCGACGAAGTCTACGAGCACATAATTTACGAGCCTCACAAGATGATTTATATGGCGACCTTGCCGGGAATGAAAGAGCGGACGATAATCTGCGGCTCGCTTTCAAAAACGTATTCAATCACAGGATGGCGGCTTGGCTACACAATCGCTCCTGCGGAAATCACAGAAAGAATCAAGAAAGTCCACGATTTCTTGACGGTTGGCGCGGCGGCTCCGTTGCAGGAAGCGGTTGTTGTCGGCTTGAAGTTCGGGCAGGAATATTACGACGACTTGAAGGCAAAATACACTCACAAGCGCGACCTGATGTGCAAAGGCTTGGATCAAATCGGCTTAAAGCACAACGTTCCGGAAGGCGCGTACTACATTATGATTGACTTCAAGGATTATATGAAAAAGCTTCATCTGACAAGCGACTTGGAATTTGCGGAAGTCTTGTGCCGTGATGTCGGAGTCGGAATGGTTCCAGGCTCAAGTTTCTTCAAAGAGCCGGTGAATGATTATCTTCGGATTCATTTTGCCAAAAAAGATGAGACCTTGAACGAAGCCCTAGAAAAGCTTTCTGAGATAGACAGAAAGCTCAAATAGATAAAAAAGTGCTTGCAAAAAAGCGCATAGGTATCTTTATCTATAGAGATTGTTTGGATCAAAAGTGAATGTTCCTTCTGCTTTAAGGGACTTTATTATAAGGTCTTCCTGGGAACCGGTCTTTATGTTCTTGTAATGGCAGGGCGCAATGTCAAGGCTTCCTCTTCTCTGATATAA
Source organism: uncultured Treponema sp. (assembly GCA_964623405.1). Lineage (GTDB taxonomy): Bacteria > Spirochaetota > Spirochaetia > Treponematales > Treponemataceae > Treponema_D. The sequence continues at coordinate 11,822 of CAZURC010000009.1, read as the reverse complement.
GGCGGCTGCGAGCAGCTCATCGTCTTCTTCTAGTATGGCGTTTATCCTTGTAAAAATTGCCACAAGAATTTCCTCATGAAAATGACACTCCTCATAAAACGAAGAAAAATATCTGACTAGGCTTTCTTCTGTTATGTGTCTTCTGGATTTGTAGTACAGATAAACCGTTCCGGAGTCGGGCTGTCCTGTTATGCGGCATTTTGAGCGCAGTGCGTCAAATTTCAGTCTGTATTCTTTTTTTTCAGTATCTTCAGACTTGAGCAAATTGGGATTTTCACAATACTCTGAAATTTGAATTCTAGGATTCACCATAGACGTAAGCTCCTGGTAATTCTCAAATATATGGAGCCTTTTTTCTTTATCAACTATGGTGACTTCAACATCTGCGTCTGTCGCGGCGGAAAGGTCTTTTCTCATAATCTGACAGGCAGCCAGGAGCGCGTCTTTTTTTGTCTCTCCAAGCCTTTCTGTTGCAAAGCCGTTGCAGTAAAGCTTGAACGATTTGCTTTCTATAATATTTTTGCTGGAATGGGGAATAACGAATTTCAGCAAGGCCGCGACTGGAAGTCCGTTTTTTGTAAGCGTCCTAAATTCATAGCAGTACCAGATGTCAAAGCCTGTGCCTGGAAGCTCCTCCATCTTTACTCCGAGGTATTCTATAGACAGATTTCTGGGGATTGAAACTAAGATGCTTGGGCTGTAAGACTTTATCTCATCGGTTTTCTTTCCGAGGACTTTTCCAGCTACTGCTTGTATTGATTCTGACATCGTTAGAGCGGCCTCTTGTTTCTTTCAAATCCAAAAATATTGAATTTATTTCTATCCTCAAAAATATCTGTGCCTTCATAGCGTCTGATTATTTTTGCAAAGAGCTTTGCAAGCGGAGAGGTGATAACTTCAACGCTGTATTTGAGGATGAACTGCACGATGTACATAGGAATGACAATATCCCAAGTAAAATGCAGCCCTATCTTAAAGGCGATTGTGATAAAAATCAAAGTATCTACAATTTCCGCCGCAAAAGATGACAAAAGCTTTCTCTTTAGAAATTTGCCTTCGCCGTCCTTGTGCCTGAAAAGCTGAAACACAATATCATTCACCCAGCCGCCAAATATTGCTCCCAGTGCTCCTGCGACTATAATGAAGAAACCGCTGTTGAATACAATTTTAAGCGCACTGTTTAATTCAATAGAAGAGCTTGCAGGCCTTGTAATATTGATAATAAATTCAACAAGGCCCACCATAAGCAGCTGCATCAGAACCGTAAGCCAGGCAATCCATCTGGAGGCTCTGTAGCCGTAAACATCTGATGTAATATCTGAGATGATGTAGACGAAAGGAAAGAAGAAACATCCAAGCGGCGCAGACCACTTGAAGACTACCATAGTTCTTGCAGAGATAATATTCGCTGCGATTTGCATTGTTACAGATAAAGCTGTCAGGATAATGATTATAAAGCTGTATCTTTTGATTTTTGTGTTTTCCATTTGGAATACACTCCTTCGTGTTTTTTATATTTTTAAATTGCAGGGAATACGGAACGGAACCTGCAATTGCTTGTCGGCAAAAAGAACTATAAGACAGTTTTAATAGATATGCAAGAACTGTCAGTCAAGCGCATATTATCAGGCTGTTGTGCAAAATACACAGAAATAAAAATAAAAACTGTAAGAAAAATACTTGTATAAACATTTTGAAAGTAGAAAAATCCCATTTGTTCGTTTCAAACGTGCACGATGCGCGAATGATTAAGCGAATATCGAGGCAGAGATGAAGAATGTTGGATATTATAACGGCAGAATGGGACTTCAGGAAGAGCTTAGAATTCCGTTTCTGGACCGCGCTATGTTTTTTGGCGATGGTGTTTATGACGCGACTTATTGTGCGAACCGCAGTCTTTTTGAGATTGACTATCATACGGAGCGGTTTTTCAATAGCTTGCGCCTTACAAGAATCCCGTTCAAGCTTACAAAAGAGCAGCTGGTCGCAGAGCTTCAAAAATGCATTGACGCAATGGACAGCGATGGAGTTTGCTTTGTCTATTGGGAATGTACAAGAGGCACTGCCCCGCGGAATCATCTTTTCCCGGATGTAGAGCCAAACCTGCTTATTGCAATCAACGAGTCAAAGCTTACTGATTTGCGGAAGCCGTGCAAGCTGATAACCGAGGAAGATACAAGATTTTTTCATTGCAATATCAAGACGCTTAATCTTCTTCCGAGTGTCATGGGAAGCCAGGATGCCTACGAGGCTGGCGCTAAAGAAGTGATTTTTCACCGCGGGAACCGTGTTACTGAATGCGCGCACACAAACGTGAATATACTCAAGGACGGCAAATTCATTACTCCTCCGCTTGACGAGCTTATTCTGCCGGGAGTTACACGCCGCCATTATCTTGAGATTTGCCGCCGCCTGGGAATTCCTTATGAGGAGAGGCCTTTCTCTTTGGAAGAGCTATTTGATGCTGATGAGGTTTTCATTACTTCCGCAGGAACACTCGGCTTGCCTGCAGAGGAGATAGACGGAAAGAAGGTCGGCGGAAAAGCCACAGAGCTTCTAAGGAGACTCCAGAGGGAAGCAGTAGCTGATTTCTATAAGGAGACAGGTTATAAGGCAGATATAGTTGATTGATATTTAGACTACAGGAAAGAAAACAGCAGTCCCTTTGATATTTAATGCACGGTATATTAAACTAAGTTCATATTTTGCATTAAAGAGCCAATGGGGATGCCAATGTCTGGATTGATTAAAAAGATTAGTCTTAGGGACCAGGTTTATGACTACTTAAAGAACGGAATTCTAAATCAGGATTTTAAGCGAGGAGAGAATATTAATCTTGATGAGCTTTGCCGCAAGCTCGGAGTGAGCAATACGCCAATCCGCGAGAGCATAAATCTGCTGGTAAAAGAGGGGCTTATTGAATATAAGCACAACATGGGATTCTATGTGATTGATCCGGACAAGAAAACTGTGAATGAGATGCTGCAGGTTGTTTTCTTTCTTGTTGTCGCAGCTTACAGGTTTTGCTACAGAAGCGGCAAGATGCCGGCTGTCCTGCCAAAACTGGAAGAACAGCTAAGGAAGCAGGCTGGCTTTCTTGAGGCGGGCGATACGCTCGGGTTTATCGACATCACGCATGACTTTGAGCGATGCATAATTGAGGGCGTAGGAAATTCGATGCTGGTAAAGGAGTACGATGCAAAGGAAACCCTAATGGCCTTTATTTCAACTTATTATTCTGACAATAACCTGGAGGCCTTAAAAGCTGTATATGAGCAGCACAGAAAGATTTACGAGCTTATGAACGAAGGTAAGCTTGAGGATGCTGTTGTAGCTATGCGTGCGCATTACTACAAACCGGAACTTTATGTGAACGGACATAAGCAGGAATGATGTAGACCTCGCCATTCCTGCTTCTAGGAGATTCTTTGATGCAAAATATGATTTCCAAAGAACAGGCGATGGATGGCAGAGGAAAAGAGACAATCGAAGACATTGTGCTCCGTCATTCTAAGCGTGGAATGGATGTTCTTAGAAGATATCTGCCAGCCTGCTATGCGGCGGCTGCGGCAAAATACATTCTTTCCTGGCAGAAGGGAAGAACTGTTTTTCTAACCACAGGGTTTTATGTCGCTGGATTTGCCGAGACAGACGGTCCAGCGGGGACGGTATTTCTTGCGCTTGCGCTCAAGAAGATTGGCTTCAGGCCGGTGATAATTACCGATTCATACTGCAAAGGCTTTTTCGAGTTAAAGCATATAGAAACACTGTACATGCCTTTTGATTATGGAGAGAACTGGTGCTCCGAAATCCTGGCAAAATACAAGCCTGCCGGCCTTATATCAATAGAGCGTTGCGGAAGGAATATACACGGCGACTACGAGAACATGCGCGGCGTGAGCATAAGCGAATTCACCGCCGAGACAGACATACTGTTTTCCCTTGCATATCATAAAATCCCGACGGTCGGAGTAGGGGACGGCGGAAACGAAATTGGGATGGGAAATCTTGCGGAAATTATCAGCGCGAACCTGAAGCTTGTTCCATGCGAAGTAAAAGTTGACAACCTGGTTATTGCGACAGTAAGCAACTGGGGCGCCTACGCTCTTGGCGCTTACCTTGCTGTCTTTTCCGGCGATATGTCGCTGCTGCCATCTTTTGATGAGGTTCGAGAATATATTGCTCAGACCGTGGAAATAGGCAGTGTGGATGGCGTTACAAAGGAAAGAAAAGTCGGGGTTGACGGCTTTGATATGAATACAGAAAAAGAAATATTGGATGCGCTGAAGGATGCTGTCATCCAGGAGATTAAAAATGAGAGTTGACTTGAACTGTGATTTGGGTGAAAGTTTTGGAAACTACAAGCTGGGACTTGATGAGGAAGTGATTAAGTACATCTCATCAGCAAACGTTGCCTGTGGATTTCATGCCTCCGACCCGCTTGTAATGGCAAGGACGGTGGAGCTTGCAAAGATAAACGGCGTTGCAGTGGGAGCGCATCCAGGCTATCCGGACTTAGTGGGCTTTGGAAGAAGAAACATGAATGTCCAGCCGGACGAGCTTAAGGCTATGGTTCAGTATCAAGTAGGGGCGCTATGGGCGTTCTGCAAGGCAAGCAAGGTCAAGATGCAGCATGTAAAGCCGCACGGAGCCATGTACAACATGGCGGCAAAAGATGAGAAACTCGCCGTTGCGATAGCGGAGGGAATTGCGGAAATTGACAGTTCTCTTATTCTTCTTGGCCTTAGTGGCAGCAAAATGCTTGAGGAGGCGGAGAAAGTCGGCTTGAGATGCAGAAAGGAAGTCTTTGCGGATCGTGCCTATAAGGAGGATGGAAGCCTTGTCCCGCGCACAGAGCCAAATGCAATGATACTGGATGAGAATGAGGCGATAGAGCGTGTCGCTGGAATGATAAAAGACGGAAAAGTGAAGGCAGTTACAGGCAAGGAAATCCCGATAGAGGCAGACTCTGTTTGCGTGCATGGTGACAGCCCGAAGGCGCTTGCATTTGTAAAGAAGATAAGCTGTTTCCTGGCGGCGGAAGGCATATCAGTTGAGCCGATGGGCAGCGAGTAGCTATTTTCCAATCAGGTTCTTTATGTAGATTGCAATCTGCAGCAGACAGCGTGTGTCTCCGTCAGAGAGATCTACTCCAAGAACATCCTGCAGCCTCTGGAGCCTGTATAGGACAGTGTTGCGGTGGGTATTATTCTGCTCTGCGACAGCATGAATATTTCCGCCAAGCTTCAAGTAGAGCTTGAGCGTCTTAAGATAATCCTCACGCTTTCCAGGCTCAAGAATCTCCAGGTTTCCTAGTACATTTCTATACATTTGCTCCAGGACTTTCTTGCTCTTTACTTCAAGCAGAATCTTATAGATTCCAAGATCATCGTATTTCCTAATTCTGAAGGCTCTGCTCTTTTCATCCGCATTTGTGTTTTCCTCAAGATTCAGGGTAACCTCAGCATGAGTGTAAGCCTCATTAAGCTCCTCGACATTAACACATGAATCGGACAGAGAAATCCCTATATTCTTAAAGTGGCGGTCTGTATGCGCAACTCTTGCAAGCTCATCAGCGAACAATGAGCAGTCGTCTTTTATAATGTAGATTATCTTGTGATTGTGGATGAAGCAGCAAAAATTATTCGGGTCAAAACGGATTTTGGGATTCAGGCTGAACTTTACATATCGCTTTGCTTGCTCCATGTCGCCGTTAAATACCGACTCATCAAATTCAACAAGCGCGACAGTAAAGCATTTTGCGTTGTGGAATACAGTATTCTCAATCTGCTTCGGATCGAATTTGTCTCTCTCAAATATTGCCTGGTAAAAGAATTTCTCAACATTGTGGCTGTTCTGGTTGTCAGATGTAATCATGTTGCCAATGTCCTGCATCAAGTCTACAGTGTGAATTTCCCAGGGCATTGTAAAAAGAGGAAAAGAAATCTCGTCACAGTAGTCCTTTATCTGCTGAGGAATATCAAAAATGTATTTTCCGGTGTTGATGATAAGACCTGATGCGTTCTGCTTAGCGAATCCATCTATAAACTCCTTTAGGAAGTCAGAAAGAATCTCGTCTTCCTGTATGCCTTCGTTCTCGTGCCGCCTCCTGAGCATGAGGCCGGTTGTTATCGTCAGCTCTCCGCCGCGGATAAATTCACACGAGGAAGGGTCCTCGGCGTAATAAATCCAGCTGACAGTTCTGGAAAGACCGTCCTTGCCCGCAACCAGCTTTAATTTGAATGGAGTCTCGGAAAAATTAAAAAGGGTATTAACTGTCAGAGCCATAACTTCCTCCTGTTTTACCTGTGACCAGCGTTTGTATCAGATACACAAAGAAAGTAAACTCTTTTGTATTTTTAGGCAAGATGCACGATACATGAAGAAAGCATGATAGTCGGAGAAAATAGACATATTTTACATTTTGCTCTGCTGAATTTCACAAAAAAACAGCAAAAATTTGTGCAAGCTCACAATAAATTATTATTGACACCAGGCAGCGCAAGATATTAAAGTTACATCATCTTAGCAAATCGTGCATGATATGCGCTGTTAAGGCTGTATGCAAGTCAACAAGGTTGTTGCGTGTGTATAAAGAAGAGCTGTATGCCCTTTATTTATATATGCAGGGAATCTTGGTGACAAGGCTTCCTGCGGAAAATTTGAGAAACAGGAGGCTTTCGATGAAAAAGTTTAAGAAAGTTCTTGCTATTGGGCTTGTGGCAGTTATGGCCGCAGGCAGTGTTTTTGCCGCAAAAAAGCAGAAGACAATCAAAATTGGTTTTAATATCCCTCTGACAGGCGACTCTCCTAAGGTAGGAGAGGGCGCAAAATACGCAGGCGAGATTGTAAAGAACGAGATAAACGCGGCCGGCGGACTCGATGTAAAAGGAACAAAGTATCTTCTTGATTTTATCTATGTTGACAACGAGCTAAAGGCTGACTCGGCAATCAATGCCGCCTACAAGCTTATTGATGTGGACAAGGTGCTGGTGTCTGTCGGACCGGAAGGCTCTGGCCGCGCAATTCCTGCCGCAGAAGTCTACAATGACGCGAAAGTCCCGATGATTACTCCATGGGCCACAAACCCTGCCGCAACGAAGGACAAGCCGTATTGTTTCCGCGCATGCTTCCTTGACCCGTTCCAGGCTCCTGTCGGCGCAAAGTTCGTAAAGGAGCAGTTCAACGCGACAAAAGTCGCAATCATGTATAACCTTGAGGACGACTATTCAAAGTCTCTCGCAGAGCTCTTTAAGCAGAACTGGGAGAAGAACTATGGAACAGTTGTGCTCTTTGAGTCATTCGGCCAGAAAGACCAGGACTTCTCTGTCCAGCTAACAAAAATTGTGAACTCTGACGCAGAGATTCTTTATCTTCCTGCATACTACAACCTCGTCGCGCTTATAACTTCACAGGCAAAGGACTTGGGATGGACAAAGCCTGTTGTAGGCGCGGATGCCTGGGGCTCGGCGGACCTTGTAAAGCTTTCCAAGGGCGCGGTAATCGGCGACTATTTCACAACGCATTACGCCGCGAAAGGCGCAGTCGGAAAGACAAAAGAGTTTATAGACAAATACGAGAAGGCTTACGGCTACACTCCTGACGATGTGGCGGCTTTGACTTATGACGCTGTCTATATTGTCCTTCAGGCAATCCAGGATGCAGGAATAACAGGCAATTTGAAGAAAGACCGGACAAACATCATGACAGCAATGGGAAAAATCCAGAGCTTTGCCGGTGTTACAGGAAACATGAAGTTCACTCCTGACGGAGACCCTATTAAAGACGCTGTTGTTGTAAGGGTAACGCCAGAAGGTGAATTTGAATACGTCAAGTCGCTCCAGCCGTAAGACAACGATGTAATTTGGGCTGTCCAAAGAGAATGAAATGTGGTGGTTGAGTTTATCGCCCGTAGGCACGAGCGAAGCGAAGTAACCACCATATTATAGCAGCAAGGTCATTGTTTCGTTCGTGCCTACGAGCAAAGCATCTCAATGACCGCTACGTTTTGAGCTTGTTGGACAGCCCTAGAAAATAATTTATAAGGGGCGACTTATGACATTTTTTATACAAAACATCTTCAACGCACTTCAGTGGGGCAGTTTTTATTCAATTATAGCTTTGGGATATTGCCTGGTTTACGGAGTTCTCCGCTTAATCAACTTTGCGCACGGCGATATTTTCATGACATCGTGCTATATCGCGTTCTTTGTGGTGGCAGGTCTGACAGCGCATTTCGCAGGACTTTCAGGCGTTCCCCTGTTTGTTATTACACTTGTTGCGACAGTCGCCCTTACTGCCTTGCTCGGCGTTGTGATAGAGCGCGTAGCTTACCGCCCGCTCCGTGCGAAAGGCGCAAACCGCCTGTATGTGGTAATCACCGCTCTGATGATTGGCTTTATTCTTGAGAACGGAAACCTTGCGGTGCTTGGCGCGTCCGCGAGAAGCTTTCCGGATATTATGCAAAAGCATGTGTGGAACATAGGGCCGGTCACAATAACTTCTCTCAAGGTGCTTGTGATTGTCAGCGCGGTTGTGATTTTCGCCTTGCTCCAGTTTATTGTCCAGACAACAACACTTGGAATGAGCATGAGGGCAATATCCTATGACAAGTTTGCGATTCCGCTCATGGGAATACCTCTCAACACAGTCATAACATTCACATTTGCGCTTGGCTCCGGGCTTGCGGCTGTGGCGGGAATCCTTTTCGGCATGTCCTATCCGGTAATGGACCCTTACATGGGAACAATCATCGGCTGGAAAGCGTTTATCGCCGCTGTTGTAGGCGGAATAGGCGATATAAAAGGCGCGTTTATCGGAGGCTTTTTGCTTGGGTTTATAGAGATTTTTGTCACAGCGTTCCTGCCGTCAAGCTACAAGGACTTGGTTTCTTTCGTGATACTGCTTGTGATTCTTACAATTAAGCCGACAGGATTCTTCGGCGTGGCGAAGTCAACAAAAATATAAAAAGCGGAGGAAAGAACATGACATTTATAAAAAACTTTAATGCGAGAATGGACAGCCGCTTTAATCCGACAGCGCGCCAGCGCAAGATGATTATGCCGATTGCAACGATTGCGATGATTGTGGTTATCACAGTTCTTGCGCGCCTTGAGATTATAAACAACTATTTCCAGACAATAATTGTGACAATCTGCATAAACGCGATAATGTCCGCGAGCTTGAATATCGTAAACGGCTACATGGGCGAATTCTCATGCGGACATGCGGGCTTCATGGCTACAGGCGCATACATCTCCTCTGTCATCTCATTGATTCTGTTCAAGGACGGAAACTCAATAACAGGCTCTGCTCTTTTGCCGGAAGGACTTGCGCTTGTGGGGTTTCCTCTTGCTATTATCGCAGGAGGGCTTGGAGCAATGCTTGTAAGCCTGATTGTAGCAATCCCTTCATTCAAGACACGCGATGACTATCTTGCAATAATCACAGTCGCGGCGAACTTTATCGTGACGACTGCAATAAACAATATCCCGATAATCGGCGCAAGCCGCGGCCTTATGGGAATGAAGAGCGTGATGAACAGCATGGCGGATGTGGTTGATGTTCCCTGGATTCTAATCTGGGGGCTTGTGTTCGCAGTTTTATCAATTCTTTCTATATATTACTTGATGAATTCAACGCTCGGAAAAGGAATAAGCGCGGTTAAGCTTGATGAGATTTCCGCAGAGATTATGTCAGTGGACACCAACAAGATGAAGCTGATTGCCTTTACATTCAGCTCGTTCCTTGCGGGAATAGCAGGCGGACTTTTCGCGCATCTTTTGGGATTTATAAACCCGTCGTCATTTGGAATTATGAAGTCAACAGAGTCTCTTGTAATGGTCTATCTTGGCGGCATGGGCTCTCTTTCAGGCTCAGTCCTTTCTGCGGTCATCTTCACAATCCTTCTCGAGCTTTTGCGGCCGGCGCAAATCTGGAAATGGGTGATAATTCCTCTTATCCTGATTCTAATCATGGAATTCCATCCGGAAGGAATAATGGGCTCAAAGGAGCTTACGCAGGTGTTCCCGTTCCTTAGAAAGCTTTTTCCTGCCAACAAGAATCTTGAGAAACCTATTGCCGCCGCACAGGCAGCGCAGGGAGGCGTGGCATGAGTGAGACATTGCTAAAGATAGAGCACCTTACCCACAGGTTCGGCGGCTTGCAGGCTCTTACAGACATAAACGTAGACTTAAAGAAAGGCACAATCAACGGGCTTATCGGACCGAACGGAGCAGGAAAGACAACAGTCTTTAACCTGGTGAGCGGGTTCTATGTTCCAAGCGAAGGAGAAATCATATTTGACGGCACAAGGCTTAACGGTCTCCGTCCCCACAAGATTGCGGACTTGCAGATTGGACGCACATTCCAGAACATACGGCTCTGGAGCGACATGACAGTGTTGGACAATATCTGCATAGCGCAGCACTCGCGGCTTGGATTCACCCTGAAAGATGTGTTTCTGCGCACAAAGAAGTACAAGGCGAGAGAGGCAGAGATACACAAGGAGGCCTGGGAGCTGCTGGAGAAATTCTCTCTTGCGGACTCAGCGCTGGACTATCCAAAGAATCTTCCCTATGGCATACAGCGCCGTGTTGAGATAGCCCGCGCTCTTAGCCTTAATCCTAAGCTTCTTATGCTTGATGAGCCGGCGGCCGGACTTTCAACCTCCGACCTTGACGGTCTTATCTCATACATAAAATGGATTCATGACACATTCGGAATAACAATCTGGATGATTGAGCATCAGATGCAGGTTGTGAACACGCTTTGCGACAATATTAAGGTAATCAACTTTGGAAAAGAGCTTGCGGAGGGAACGCCGCAGGAGATTCAGACAAATCCGGCGGTAATAGACGCATATCTTGGAAACGCGGACATTGTGGACGAGGCGAAAGAGCCGTTCGCGCCGATTGATATGTCAAAGCAAAGCAAGAAGCCGGAAGCTGTGTCTTAAAATATGGAGGCATGATTTATGCTGCTAGAAGTAAAAGACTTGAAAGTTTCTTATGGAAATATAGAGGCCCTGCATGGAATCAGCTTTAATGTTGACAAGGGCGAGATTGTAACATTGATAGGAGCAAACGGAGCCGGAAAGACATCCACGCTCATGAGCCTTGCGCGTCTGCCGAGACCGGAAGCTCCAGTTGTAAAAGGCGGAGACATCCTGTTTGAAGGCAAGAGCATCCTCAAGACAGAGCCTTACGAGCTTATCCAAAAAAAGATGATGTGCCTGGTTCCTGAGGGACGGCATATCTTCGGCAACCTTACAGTTGAAGAGAACTTGCAGATGGCGTGCTATGGACGTAAGAAAGACCCTGACGCAAAGGCAAGGACAGCGGAGCTTTACGACCAGGTGTATGACCTTTTCCCGCGCCTGTTCGAGAGACGCAAGCAGAGAAGCGAGCTCTTGTCCGGAGGCGAGCAGCAGATGCTTGCGGTAGGACGCGCGCTTATGACAGACAGCCCGTTCATAATGCTTGATGAGCCAAGCATGGGATTAGCCCCGAAGCTGATGTTTGAGATGTTCCGCGCGCTAAAGCAGCTTAACTTTACACGAAAAATGACAATACTTGTCGTGGAGCAAAACGCGAAAGTCGCGCTGGACTTCGCAGACCGTGGATATGTCCTTGCGACCGGCGAGATAATAGCAAGCGGAACAAGCGCGGAGCTAAGCAGCAACACGGAGGTTCAGAAAGCGTATCTGGGAGGATAGCTGTTCAATATCGCTGGCAATGTGAAGTGTTAGGTTTCCTCAATAAAAATGTCAATAAAAAGTTGCAGTTTTCAAGATAACGTTATATTATTTTAACATAGCTTAA
>CAZURC010000008.1:0-35893 GCA_964623405.1 uncultured Treponema sp. | reverse complement strand
ACAACTGGCCGTGAGGTTGACTGGGAAAATGCGGGGCAGAATGCCGCGGCAATCAGAACAATGGCCGGCAGAAATGTCTTGAAAAAACGCATATCCACATAATGCAACAAAATACGCTATTTGACAAGCGCAGTCCATTACTTTATTCTTTAACTATATGTTTGTGTCAGTAGTGCTCGACCCTGGAGGCATGGACAGCGCAAAGACGGTGTCGGAGATTCTTTCCAGGTTCGGATTCAAGAAAGTTCAAAGAGCTTGCTGGGAAATCATGCGGATTTCCGAGGATTCCGTTTCTGCTCTAAAGAGAGAGCTTGACAAGGCTACAGACTATTATGACACGCTAAGAATTTATCAGTTTCCGTTGAACGGAAAGTTCGCCGTGACAGAGCTCCGCCAGAAAAAATGGAAGAAAGCTGTCTTTTCAAGCGGCGCAGTTTCTTAACCTTTATAAATACCAGGAAATAGCAAGATAAAATTTACGGGAGGCAAATAAAATGCTTGAGGAATTGAAAGAGCCTATAGACAAACTTAAAGATGACATTTCTGGTGTCTGGGGGCGTCTTTGACCACGATGCGATTGACAAGAAAATAAAGGAGACAGAATCGCTTTCTTCTGCTCCTGACTTTTGGAACAACCCTGAGAACGCGCAGAAAGTGATGAACAGCTTAAAATACCTGAAAGGCCGTGTCGAGCCGTGGAGAGAGCTTATAAAACAGGCTGACGACATAGGGACTTTGTATGAGCTTGGAATTGAAAGCGGAGATCAGAGCGTTGAGGCTGAAATCCGTCCGCAGCTTGAGGCCGCACAAAAGCGCTTTGAGGAGCTTTCCATACTGAATCTTCTTTCCGGAGAGGTGGACAAGAACGGGTGCTTCCTGACAATCCATTCCGGAGCTGGCGGGACAGAGGCTTGCGACTGGGCGTACATGCTGAGCAGGATGTATATCCGGTGGGCAGAGCGTCATGGCTTTAAGATGGAGACTGTTGACTTGCAGGAGGATGAGGGCGGAATCAAATCTACGACAATCCAGATTACCGGCGACTATGTTTACGGAAGGCTCAAAGGCGAGGCCGGAGTTCACCGGCTAATCCGCATTTCGCCTTTTGATGCTAACGCACGGCGGCATACCTCATTCAGCTCAGTGTTTGTTTTTCCTATTCTTGATGATACTATCAAGGTTGAGATACGCCCCGAGGATCTGCGTGTTGATACTTACCGCTCAGGAGGAAAAGGCGGACAGCATGTGAATAAGACCGACTCTGCTGTACGGTTCACGCATCTGCCTACGGGAATTGTCGTAACATGTGATTCTGAGCGCTCCCAGCTTATGAACAGGGCCACAGCTATGAGTATTCTTAAGGCTAAGCTGTATCAGCACTACAAGGAAGAGAAAGACCGAGAGAATGCGAAATTCGGCGCTGAGAAGAAGGATATTTCATGGGGCAATCAGATACGCACCTATGTCTTCCAGCCGTATACAATGGTAAAGGATCATAGGACTAAGTATGAAGTCGGCAATATCCAGGCTGTCATGGATGGAGATATTGATCAGTTTATTGATGCGTTTCTAAAGGCCCAGTGGAGCGGGCTTCCTGCCGCAGATGACGGCCAGGAAGATGATATGTAGGAAATGTCTTCGCTGAATGGATACACAAAAGCTCTTTAGGAAATTCTTTTTTTCTCTTGTTTTCCTTTTCACAGGCGTTGTCTTTGCATCGGACTGGACGCTTGCGGCGCAGAAATTCACTTTCACTCAGAAAGGAATGGACACAGGCTCCAATGAAAAGATAGCGTCTGTGCTGCCCCAGCTTATTCTTGAGCAGATTGCGCTGAATGGAATCCGCACCCTTCCTGCCCAGGAGCAGCTTGACAGGGAGCTGAACACACTTCAAACAGAGCGTCTGTCCCTTTTTCTTCAGCTTTCAAAAGAAAACAAGACGAGAGATGCGCTTGTCCTCTCAAAAGACAAGCCTAACGAGCTTAGAAAAGCTATTGAAGAGGAAGATGAGAAGATTGCAGAAATAGAAAAACAGATTGACGAGAATATTCAAAACGCTCTTGATACAAAAGAAAAATACGAGAAGAAAATACTGGCGGAGAGCGGAGAGAGCATAAAAAATGAGGAAGGCGCATCCTCAAGGTTCAATCCTATGAGGCCTTTTCCTTTTTTTCGCAGGGATGAGGAAGAGAAGCCGGAAACTGAAACTGTCGTTCTTTACAAGAACGATTCGTCTCAGCTCTATAGTCCTAGTGCGCAGGCGGCGGAAGACGGCATAGACAGCTTTGCCTTTAACAAGGAGGCTGTCGCCGCAAAGGTGAACGGACTTCTGTCCGGAGAGATAACTCTTTACAGGGACTATGCCGCGGTTTCTGTAAATCTATATCTTTTTCCTGGCGCGACTCTTTATTCGACCGTTACGGAAGTTGGAAATGCAAGCGACTTGATTTCTATTGCGCAAAACGTAGCCCGCTCTCTTGCCCCTAAGATTGCCAACTGTCTTCCTGTTAAAATCCGCATAGAAATTGAGCCTGCTGAGGCAAGAAGCTCTGCCGTTGTAAGCATTGATGGAATAATACTTCCAAAGACAGATGAGGACTTGAGCGTTGATGCTGGAATTCACTCCATAACTATTTCTGCTGACGGATATGAGAGCCGCACAATAAGATACTCTTTTTCCGGAGAGGATTTCTTTACGGTGCAGACAACCCTTCAGCCGCTGGTGACAGGAAGCCTTGAGATAAGGCTGAAAAAAATGACAGAGGGGCTCTTTTATTTCAATGCTTTGGACACAAGCGCTGTGAGCCTGGATAATCCATACGCATCCGCATCTGTGAATGGTAAGCCTGTGCTGGGAGTTTTCTCACTTGAAAACGGTGACTCAGCGTTTGTCTACATTCCAGTGCAGCTGGCTCAAGACGGAAATATCCTGTCTGTAAACGCAAAGCCATACGACAGGGAGAAGAATATCGACATGCGCAGAAGGAGAATGTATACGGCTTATTCTGTCTTGATATGCGCTCTTGTCCCGACTTTCTACACGATAGGAAACTTTACCGCCTATAACAAGTCCTACAGCAGCGGACGCTCATCATACGATGAAGTGACAAAGTGGCAAAGATATTCTTATTATTCTATCGGCGCCTCATGTGTGGCTGGAGCGTGGTTCGCCTTTGAAATGGTCCGGTATCTCTTTGCAGCGAATGAGGTTTTGCCTGCGACTGCAAAGGCATCAAAATAGATAAATACCAATGCATGCAAGGGGAATAGATGTGAAAATCAGTTTTGCGCAAAAATTAAGGAATTTATTTTCTTCCTCGAAGATTGATGATGATTTCTTTGACAATTTGACAGATCTTCTTATTGAGGGTGATATGGGAGCAAAGCTTGCTTTCCAGCTTACAGAGAGCCTTGAGGAATTCTGCCGCAAGGACAAGTCGTGCACGGAGAAGCAGGTGCTTGACAAGCTTTGCGACATTCTTAGGTCCTATGTAAAAACTGCCGACTTTAAGGCTGATGACTCAAAAGTAAGCATTTTCATGCTGCTAGGTGTCAATGGAGTCGGAAAGACAACTACAGCTGCTAAGATTGCATGGATGCTTAAGAACAAGGGAAAGAAAATTGTTCTTGCCGCTGCGGATACGTTCAGGGCGGCGGCGGAAGAACAGCTTGAGCTGCATGGGCAGCGTCTCGGAGTCCGTGTTGTCTCTCATCAGCATGGCGGGGATCCTTCTGCCGTTGTTTTTGACGCTTCTGAGGCGGCAAGGGCAATGGGCGGAGCGGTTGTTATCGCAGACACTGCCGGACGGCTTCACAACAAGGAGAACCTTGTGAGGGAGCTTGCAAAGATTGACAAGATTGCATCTCAGAAAGCGGATCCAGATTGCTATAAGAAGATTCTTGTTGTTGACGGAACAACTGGCCAGAACGCTGTGCGTCAGGCAGAGGTTTTTAATGAGGCGGTTGGCGTTGATGCAATTGTAATCACAAAGTATGATTCAACGGCGAAAGGCGGAATGGCTTTTACGATAGGAAAGGAGCTTGGTATTCCAGTCTGGCTTGTCTGCACCGGTGAAAAGTATAATGACATAATGCTGTTTGAGCCTGACAGCTACATAAAGGAATTTATCGGTCAATAATGAGAAAAAGTTATTTGGGCAAAAGGCATTTTCTTCTAGTAATAGTCTTTCCTATATGCTGCTGCTTATGCGCTCAGGACATAAGTCCTGCATCACATGGCTCGTCGGATGACTTTAGGGAGCTGCTTTTTCAGATTGACTGCCTTGCTGTCTCAGGGTGCTCTCATAGAGGCGAGACGAGTGCCTTTGCGGAGCTTTCAAGGCAGGGCGCTTTGCTCTTAATGACACCAGTCTGGCGCGCTTCAAGACCCTTATGGCTCTATGAGGAGTTTTATCCTGACCATAGAGGAGAGATTGAGTCTTCATTGAATACAAGCTCTGTATATAACGATTATTCAGATATTTGGATTGACTCAGCTTTTCTTTCCCTGAACGCATCTCTTGGGCTTTATAGCGGCGATGATGGTGACTTGCTGTCGCTTCTTGACAATAAGTCCAATGGAGCTGTGACAGAAGCTGACGGGCAGGAGACTGCTGTCCTGAACCGTCTTTCTTCAGGGGAGCTTAGAAGGTTCTCTTTCCAGGGTGAGATTTTTTCTGTATCACGGCTGGGGAGCTTGCTCCAGCTTACTAATACGGCTGAAGGCAATGTTGTCCGCCGTTCTTATAATTCTGATTACAGGCTTGTAAAGAAAGAAGTCTTTAATAATCCTAAGACATACGATTCTCTTGTGCTGGATAAAACTGTTTTATATTTCTATGGCGAGCAGGAGCCTTTGCTTGAGCGGACAGAGGAGGATAACCGCAAGGATAAAACTTTCACTCAGACTTTGTTCGGTCTCAATGGGAAGCCAGTTTCGTCTACTATCTGGAAATATGAGGAGAAGCCAGGCAGCACAGGAGATGATGCAGAGGAGTCTCTTGTTAAAACCTATGAGAAAGAGTGGGCCTATGATGAGGAAAACAGGCTTGTAAGAAGTTCTGTGACAGAATTCTATACTGTAAAGGCCTCAAGAAACAAAACAGTTGAAAAAACAGATAATAAGTCTTATGAGTATGTCTATAGGGAATTTGATAAGCCTGATACCCGTTATTACGAGAACGGAGAGCTTAGAGTTGAGACTGTTTACACCGGAAGTAATAGCTATAGGCAGACTCTTTATTTTGATGGCGGTTTTTCAGTTGTGAGTGTATTTGATGATGGATTAAAAACATCGGAAACAATATTTCTCAACGGAGCGGAGATAAGAAGAAGGCAATGAGCAGCATCGTGCAGAAAATCAGGAAACCAATATACTCTCTAAAATGGATTTTTTTTGTATCCAGGCGGTTCAGCCGTGTGGACAGGAAGGGGCGCTCACGTGTTACGTCCTTGCTTTCTTCTCTCGGTATTTGCTTTGGTGTCATGACGCTTATAACAGTAATTTCCGTGATGAACGGGTTTCAAATGAGCTTTATCGACTCCATCATGGAGGTCAGCTCCTATCACATACGTGTCAGCGGAATTCCCTCAGAAAAAGAAGATTTGTTTGAACAGTATTGCGAGAAGAATGCTGATATACGGACAGCCTTTGCATTCTATGAGGCGCAGAGCCTTGTTGTCGGAAGAAATGGAAACCAAAGCGCGGCATTGATAAGGGCGTTGCCTCGCAATATCATGGAAAAGGATATTGGACTAAAAAAGGAGGCAAAGGTCTGGTCCGGGGAATTCAACCTGGAAGAAGAGGACTCTATTGTGCTTGGGACTGAGCTTGCGCGGAGGCTTGGAGTCCGTGTAGGAAATACTGTGAATCTTTTCGCGCTCTCCGGCGGAAATGATATAAAGCTGCTTTCTTCTGATAGAATCTTTACTGTCCGCGGCATAATAAGAACCGGCTATGCTGACATAAACGCTTCCTACGCTTTTATCAGCCTTGAGAATGCTGAAAAATATCTTGGAGAGAATCCTAAGAAAATCTATGGAATAAAGCTTTTTGATACAAAGGATGATGCAAAAGTCATAGATTCAATAAAGAGCAGTTTCCCGGAAACAGAATCAGAATCCTGGAGAGAATACAACCGCTCGTTCTTTGGCACCTTGAGAATTGAAAAGAACATGCTCTTCCTTCTTGTCCTGATTATTTTTGTCGTTGTTGCGATAAACATCTTTAACGGCATGAGAAGAACCGTCTACGAGCGGCGCGGAGAAATATCGGCGCTTAGCGCATTCGGAGGCAGAAAACAGGCAATTCAGTTTATCTTTATAATGCAGGGTTTCTTGACAGGCCTCAAGGGCGCGGTGCCGGGGCTCGTGCTAGGGCTTCTTCTCTGCGTTAAAATGTCCAGCATATTTATGGTTATGTCTAAAATAGTATACTACTTTCAGTTTTTCCTTGTTATGCTTCTTTCGCCTGGAAACGCGCCGTTCTTACGGGAGAACCCGATGTATATGGTCTATGCGAATATTCCTCCGCGCATATTCCCGGCAGAAGTCCTGTTTATAACTGTGTTCGGCATATTCTCTTCTTTGCTTGCCAGCTGGAACGCAAGCAGAGGAGTTCTTGATCTTACTGTAGCGGAGGTTATGCGTGATGAGTGATGCTGCTGATAATGTGATAAGAATTAGAAATCTTGAGAAAACTTATTCAACTCAAAGCGAAACACTTACCATACTTAGGAATCTTGACCTTGACATAGAGAGGGGCTCAAAGGTTGTGATTGTCGGTGAGAGCGGAAGCGGGAAAAGCACTTTTCTGAATATTGTCGGCGGCCTTGACCGCGCTACAGCAGGAACAGTTTTTGTCGGGCCTTACGAAGTCACCAGCCTTGACGAGAGGCAGATTTCTGAGTACCGCTCAAAGTACCTCGGGCTTGTCTTTCAGTTCCATTATCTCCTTAAGGATTTTACTGCTCTTGAGAATGTGTTTTTGCCTGCTTATATGGCTGGAACGGCAAAGAAGGAAGCTATAGAAAAAGCATCGTCTCTCCTGGCAGATGTGGGGCTTGAGGGCAGATTTAATCATCTTCCATCGGAGCTCTCTGGAGGCGAGAGACAGAGAGTCGCTGTCGCGCGCGCCTTGGTTAATAGTCCGGATGTGATTCTTGCAGACGAGCCTACGGGAAATCTTGATCCTTCTAATGCGGCAATGATAGGAAACCTGCTTTTTTCCATGACGGACAAGTATAACAAGACTCTGATTCTTGTTACCCATGACATGAATCTAGCTTCGAAAGGTGAGCATATCTATTCAATCAAGGACGGGAGACTCAATGAAATTTAGCGCGTCTGTCCTTTATGCATATAGAATGCTTTTTCCCAGGACCGGGAGGAAATCAAACGCTAGACGGAGCCTCGTCGGAGCTTTTCTCTGTATTGCGATAAGCCTTGTTCCTCTTGTTATGGTCCTGACTGTTTCTAACGGCATGGTCAAAGGCATGACAAGCAGAATTATCGGGCTGTCAAGCTCCCATTTGTGTGCCGTCCTTCATCCTGACCTTGACAGCGCGAAGTCTGCGGACAGCCTAAGAAATGTCGCGAAATCATTTCTTGATGTTGACGGAGTGAGAAAAGTCTATCCTGAAGTCCAGTCTATAGGCCTTGCCTCTGGCTCTGAATCAAGGACGGGCGCAAGCATCCGCGCAGTGGAGAATGATATTTTTTCTCAGAACGAATCATTCGGAGCCCTTTTTGATGTTGTGGAAAGCGCAGACGGCGTGATAAATGCTAAGGATATTGTGCTTGAGGATGGAAAAAACGCTGTTATTGGAAAAAAAATTGCGGAGACCTTGGGCTTGCATGCGGGAGATTATATTACCCTTATAACAACAAGAATCCTGCCCTCAAACAAGGTTGTTCCAAGAATCACAAGGTTCAAGGTTTCGGCAATAGTTTCCAGCGGCTACCAGGAGCTTGACGCGCTCTGGGTTTTTATACCGCTGAATACAGGGTTCTCGATACTTCCGCTGCGCTCTAGCCAGATTATGATTGGAATAGAAACCGATAATCCGTTTGGCTACACTTTAGACAGAACGCTTGCGTATCTTGAGAATGTCGCCCCTGAATTCACAAGAATCTATAAGTGGAATGAGCTTAACGCCTCGCAGTATGAGAATTTTTCATCAACACAGATTATGCTTCTTTTCATCATGCTGCTGATTGTGCTTGTGGCAAGCGTAAACATTTCAAGCGCGCTAGTAATGCTTGTCATGGAAAGAAGAAAGGAGATAGCGATTTTAAAGAGCCTTGGCGCTTCTCCTTCCGGAATAACATTCTCGTTTCTTTTAACAGGAATTGTGACAGGAGGTCTTGGTGTCTTTGCAGGAATTCCAGCAGGGCTTTTATGCGCAGTGAATTTTGACAAGATTCTAGCATGGATTGAGAGACTTCTTACATTCTTAGCAAGAGCAATAACCATGCTTCTTGGCGGGGAAGCTTCACAGGTGAGAGAGCTTCATATTCTTGATCCTGCGTTTTATCTTCAGAATATTCCCCTGGATATTCCTCTTGGGCAGCTTGCCATAATTTGCTGCGGAACGCTTGTCCTGTCTCTTCTTGTAAGCGCGATACCTGCAATGAAGGCGGGAAAAGAAAAACCGATAGAAAGTTTGAGAAAACTTTAATATATTCAATGTATGCGAGTTCATATTGCGTTATAATAGGAACTACGGTGGGTTAGTATAAGATGATTTGTGATTTCTGCAATGAGAAAGAGGCTGTCGTTTTTATTGAGATGCAAAGCCAGGGTGGAAAACGCAGGCTGAACCTGTGCATGGAATGCTCTGAGAGACTCGGAGTTTCCCAGGATCCTTCCTCAATCAGCTCTCTTTTCAAGGAGCTTTCAAGTATATCACAGCAAATTTCAGAGAATGATAAAAAAACTTGTCCTGTGTGCGGAACAAGCTTCGCTTCAATAAAAAAAACACACCTTGCAGGCTGTCCTGAATGCTACTCAATTTTTAAGAATGAGATACGGGCTATTCTTTCAAGACAAGGTGTAAAAGAGCGTTACTCAGGAGAAATGCCGCATCGACTTGCTTCATTCCGCTCTGTCCTGACAGACAGAATGTTCTTGCAGAACAAGCTTGAGGAATCCTTGAAGCGCGAGGATTACGAGAAAGCTGCTGTTTATAGAGATTATCTTCGTGCGCTTGAAAAAACACCAGTAAGCGGAAACGGTGATGAGCGGCAGTCTTGATTTACAGTCCGCTTCTTCTCAGGAGTGGTATACATACAGCGGACCTGACAGCGATGTGGTAATGTCTACCCGTATACGCCTTGCAAGGAACCTGGCGGATTTTCCATTTCCCCATAGATTTAAGGGCGATGACTCTGCGCGGGTGCAGACACTTGTTTTTGACTCTTTCTTAAAAAGCGAGAATGCTGATTCCTATCAGACAATTGCTGTGGCAGGACTTAACAGGCTTGGCGCGCAGATGCTTATTGAGCGCGGGCTTATAGAGACCTCAACTTTGAATTCTCCAGGAGCAGGAATTGTTATGAGAATAAACGGCGCTAGAGCAAATTCAGGGCTTGTGTGCACAATAAATGATATTGACCATGTAAGAATTAGCTGCTTTGTTCCCGGCCTGGACTCTGACAGGGCAATGTCCTTTTGCCATGAGATGGACGAGACCTTGCAGCGGAATTTGCAGTTCGCCGCAAGCTATGATTTCGGTTACTTGACCGCCGATTTGGATGACAGCGGGAGCGGAATGAAAATCAGCGCTAGAGTCCATCTTCCATCGCTCTTTTTCCTAGGAGGAATTCCCGCCTTGTTCGAGTCTTTCTCAAAGAAAGGAATTGTCGCGGAGCCGGCGTTTGGATCCAGCTTGCGTCTTGGTAGCAGCATAGGCGGGTTTTATCAGATAAGCTCATCTGTTGGCGGCAACGGCTCTGAGATTGAGCAGCTTGCTAATTTCACAGGTTCCTTAAGGCAAGTTATTGAAACTGAAAGAAGGAGCTGTGATACAGTCCTTCAAAAGAGAGCCACAGAAGCCACTGACAGGGTTCTAAAGAGCTTCTCATCTGTCAAGTTTTCTCTTCTGATGTCTCTCCGCGAGGCGCTGACGGTGATTTCAGACTTAAAATGGGGCAAAAGCCTTAATCTTATCAGCGGAATTGATGACAGCGTGTTTACATCGCTTTTGTACAGAACTCAGGAGGCGCATCTGCTTTCAGTCATAAAAAATGGAAAATTCAATTTTCCTATGGACATTGCTGATAATGAGAAAAAGCAAACTGCAAGACTCCGTGCCCTGATAATGCAGGATTCATTTGAGCACATAAAAATTTCCGAATGAGAGATTGTGCAAATCTATGAAAAGCAATATGTATGCCGTGGATTTGAAAAAATCAAAACTTATTAGTAAATTGTAAGCTATATGAAAAGAATATCCCCTCGAACACAGAAAATCCTGATTCTTGCACAGGAAGAAGGAAGAAGGTCAGGCTCTACAGAACTGTTGCCTGAGCATGTGCTTCTAGCGCTGCTAAAATCGGCTGAAGGACTTGGATATATAGCGCTTCAGGACTTAAGAATAAATGTTCTTACATTTCAGCTTGCCCTTGAGCAGAGCATTGTTCCTAGAGCTGTCGCTTCAGAGTTGTCTGAGCTGCCTCCATCAAGAAGACTCCGCACGCTGATTGATATTGCGGCCTTGGAATCTAGCACTCTTAGAAATGATTATATAGGAACTGAGCATATCCTTATCGCAGCGGCAAGGGAAGAAGGCAGCGCGTCATATAAATTCTTTATCCGCGCGGAGCTTTCTATCCAGATGCTCCGTGACGCCGCAAGGGAAGTTCAGTCTCACTTTCACTCAAGCGCACATTTTGATGGCGAGCAGTTTGGAAATACTTTGCAGAAAATTGCCGGCGGATCAAGAAACGACGTTTTTCCCGCATCTCAGCCAAAAGAGCAGCAGCGAAAGCGCACGGGCGCCTCATTCCTTTCGCAGTTCAGCAGGGACTTGACTCAGCTTTCCAGAGAAAACAAGCTGGATCCTGTCGTAGGGCGGCAGAAAGAAATCGATAGAGTAATTCAAATCCTAAGCCGCAGGACAAAGAACAATCCTGTCCTTGTAGGCGAGCCTGGGGTTGGAAAGACGGCAATAATAGAGGGACTGGCCCAAAGAATTTCAAAAGGAGAAGTCCCGTTCAACCTGGCGAAAAAAAGCGTTCTTTCCTTGGATCTTGCAGCTCTTGTCGCAGGAACAAAATACCGCGGGGAATTTGAGGACAGAATGAAGAGAATGATGAAGGAAATCCGTGAGGATGGAAATATAATTCTCTTTATCGATGAGCTGCACACGATAATCGGCGCCGGCGGTCCTGAGGGAGCAATGGATGCCTCAAATATATTAAAACCGGCCTTGAGCCGCGGCGAGATTCAGATTGTCGGAGCGACAACAACAAAAGAATACCGTAAGTATTTTGAAAAAGACTCGGCTCTGGAACGCCGGTTCCAGCTAGTGAAAGTCGGAGAGCCTCATGAGGCTGAGACTATTGAGATTCTTAATGGGTTAAAGCCAAAATACGAGGAATTCCATGGTGTTATATATGATGATGGAGTAATTCCTGCAATTGTAAAGCTTTCTGAGCGTTATATCCCGGAGCGTTTCCTGCCTGACAAGGCAATAGACATTATGGACGAGGCCGGAAGCGCAAAGAAAATAAGCGAGGAATCGCGTCCCGTAGAGCTCGCCGAGCTGGAGAAATCAATCTCAGACCTGAGCAGAGAGAAAAAAGAGCTTGTCGCAAATCAGAACTATGAGAAGGCCGCGGAAGTGCGCGATAAAGTGCGCGACCTTAAGCTTCGTCTTGAAGAATTCTCATCTTACTGGCAGAACAACAAGTCACTGTCAAGAAAACATGTTACTTCCGAGGACGTATGCAAGGTTATTTCCGGAATGACAGGAATTCCTGTTGAGAACCTCAATGCGGATGAAGCGGGAAAGCTCCTTGAGATGGAAAAGTTCCTTCACAAGAGAGTAATAGGGCAGGATGACGCGATACGTGTCTTAAGCTCCGCCGTGCGCCGAAGCCGCGCAGGCGTAAGCTCAGCGGACAGGCCTCTTGGGTCATTTATTTTTCTGGGGCCTACAGGAGTTGGAAAAACACAGCTTGCAAAGACCCTGGCTGAATTCCTGTTTGGAACAAAGGATTCTCTTATAAGAATTGACATGTCCGACTATATGGAAAAGCACAACGCAAGCCGTCTTGTCGGCGCTCCTCCTGGATATGTCGGGTTTGATGAGGGCGGAGTTCTTACGGAGAAAGTAAGGCAGCATCCATATAGCGTTGTGCTCCTGGATGAAATTGAAAAAGCTCATCCTGATGTATTCAATTTGCTTCTTCAGCTGCTTGAGGAAGGAGAGCTGAGCGATAACCTCGGCCATACAGTGAATTTCCGCAATACAGTTATAATAATGACAAGCAATGCAGGAGCCCGCGAGATAAACTCAGACCATAGGCTGGGATTCAGCTCTGGACAAGGAGGCCTTCTTCCATACAGCGAGATAAAGGCAAACGCCCTTGCGGAGCTCAAGAGAATTATGAGGCCGGAGCTGTTGAACAGAGTCGATGACATTGTGGTTTTTGAGGCTCTGAGCCGGAAAGAGATTTCCTCTATACTTGATATACAAATCGCAGAACTGGCGGAAAGACTTTCTGACAAACATATTACGCTTTCGATTAAGCCAAAGGCCCGTGAGTATCTTATTGAACACGGCTATGATCCTAATATGGGCGCGCGTCCTATGCGCCGTCTTATCCAGAGCGAGATAGAGGAGCAGCTTTCTGTTCTTATTTTGCATGACGGGGCGCAGCAGACACAGAGGAATGCGACTGTCGATTTATCAAATGGCAGAATTGTAGTAAAATTCAGCTCATCCAAGTCAAAACGTGGAGAAAAAACAGCAAACAGACAGAAAGTCGAAGTTGAAGGTTAAATGTATGAATTTCAGTGATTTTGGGAACAAGCTTTGCAGCAAATCAGGTATCTTGCAGCTTATGGATGATATTGGCCGTCCACTTCCGCAGAATGTAAAGCCTCATAGGCTGGGCGGAGGAAATCCTGCGATGATACCGGAGATTTCCGCTATGTACAGAAGCGAGATGGAGAAGATTCTGTCAAACGGGGATGAATTTGAGAGGCTTATAGGCCTTTATGACAGCCCACAGGGACGGATGCATTTTATAGAGACTGTCGCTGAATACATGTCCAAAACTTATGGATGGAAGATAGGGCCTGAGAATGTGGCGGTTACAAATGGAAGCCAGAGCGCATGTTTCTACCTGTTCAATCTTCTTGCTGGAACATTCAGTTCCGGCAGGGAAAAAACAAAGAAAAAAATCCTCCTGCCGCTTGCTCCGGAATACATAGGCTATGCAGACCAGGGAATTGAGGAGGATATGTTTGTATCGATTCCGTCAACATGGGAAGAATATCCAGATCATACATTCAAGTACCATGTGAACTTTCCGCTTCTTGAGGATTACATGGCAAAGAACAGCGGAATAGGGGCAATATGCGTAACGCGTCCTACAAATCCTACGGGGAATGTGCTTACAGACACAGAGATTAAGCGTCTTTCCGCTTTGTCAAAGCAATATGGAATACCTCTTATAATTGACAATGCATACGGTCTTCCATGGCCTAATATTATTTTTACAGACGACGCAAGCCCTTTTTATGATGACAATGTCATACTGAGCATGAGCCTTAGCAAAATCGGGCTTCCGTCACTGCGCACAGGAATCATAATAGCTCCAAAGGATATAGTCACTGCGATTGGAAATCTAAATGCGATTGTCTCGCTTGCAAGCGGCTCATTTGGACAGGCTCTTGCTGACAGCCTCATAAGAACAGGGGCTCTCGTTGAGAAAGCAAAGAGTTTTGTGCGTCCTTACTATGAGAGAAAATCAAAGAAAGCGGCTGCCGCATTCCATAGATATTTTTCAGGCACAAGTTATCTTGTCCATAAGAGCGAAGGCTCTATCTTCCAGTGGCTTTTCATGAGAGATTTAAGGATTCCTACAATGCGCTTTTATGCGGAGCTAAAGAAGAAAGGCGTCATAGTTGTTCCTGGCGAATACTTTTTCTTTGGAGACGATACAGGAAACGCTCTTCCGCCTCTAAAGGAGCATCCTCACTATGACAAGTGTCTGCGCATAAACTACGCCGGTCCTGATGATGAGGTTGAGGAAGGCATAAAGATTATTGCGGACACGTACCATAGCTTTATGGACTAAATAAAGAAAAAAGGAAAAGCCGTCCTCACCTTTATCACTCTCCGTATTTACAGGACAGCTTCTTTGCAACCTCAAGCAGCTTCTCTTTTTGGTTCATGCAGGGATCATCAAGCACAGTCTGGAAAAGCTCATTCAGAATCGCTCCTAGTCTCCTGCCTGGCTTTATTCCAGCCTTAATAAGATCGTTTCCATTCACAGAGAGATCCTTCAGGCTGAGCGCATTGTGCGCCTCTTCAATTTTCTCAATCCGTGCCTTTAGCTCCATCAGGTTTTGGACGACAGGGCTGTCAGGAGCGGCTTTCTGCCTGCTTTTTCCATAGTTATCCGCGAGACGGAGAGCGAAAAGGTCTTCAAAGTTATCTTTGCCAACCCGTACGATAAGACGGCGGACAGCGGAGTCTTTCCACTCACTCTGAAAGAAGAACATGTGCTCCCGTATTAAATGGCAGATTCTGTCTGTCTCAAGGTTTGAGAATTTCAGGCGGGTGAGGATTTGTCTTGCAATCTCCTCTGAGTAAATCTCGTGCTTCCAGAAATGAATAAGCTCGACTTTTTCTCCTGGATGCTCAGGATCATCCTCCTGTGTTACGGACCTTGCCTTTACTTTGCCGACATCATGGAAAAGCGCGGCTAGTCGCACTATGTAGTTGTCCTGGGGCGCTCCGTCACATGAATAGATGTTGTGGTCAAGCACATCAAACTGATGGAAGCCGCGCGCATCTGCCTGTGTCACTCCGCGTCCTGCCGCAAGCTCTGGTATAAAAATCCTAAGTATTCCTGTCTTCTCCATAAGAAAAAGGCCGGTCGAAGGCAGCGGGCTTCCTATAATTTTGAGAAGCTCATCTCTGAACCGCTCTTTGGATATTGATGAGATTTTTTCCATGACAATAGGATCTGATATTTGCAGATAGGTATCTCTCTCTATGCTGAAGCTTAGCTGGCTTGCGAATCTTATGGCGCGGACTGGACGCAGCCCGTCCTCCATAAAACGGTCATGAGGATTTCCCACAGTCCTTATTATGCCTGCCTTTATATCTTTCTGTCCGTTGTATGGATCTATAATGCTACCGTCATCAAGGCTTGCGGCGATTGCGTTCATTGTAAAGTCACGGCGGCTAAGGTCGTCCTCTATGCTGTCTGCGAAAAATATCCTGTCCGGATGCCTTCCGTCAGAGTAGCCCTGGTCAGCGCGGAACGTTGTCACTTCTATCTGTTTTCCCATGAAATGGACTGTCACGGTTCCATGCGCGATTCCTGTTGGAATTACCTTCCTGAAAATCCTCGAGACATCGTCTGGATGCGCGTTTGTCGCAATATCCCAGTCGCTCGCCTGTTTCTTAAGCAGAATATCGCGGACTGCGCCTCCGACAAGGTACGCCTCGAATCCTGCGGCCTTGAAAATTGAATTCATTTTTTTTAGTTCATTTGGAATATGTATCTTATCCATGTCTCTTTCCTTGCCTTTTCGCCATGGATGGCGAAAAAAGAAGCACGCAGTGCTTAACATGATAAAAATACATGGACGTATTGTTATCATGTCTCTTTTTTTTAAATCTTAATGCCTCTTGAGAGGACTTCTGCGGCTCCTGACGCAAGGCAGGCTAAAACCGCCATAATTAAAAGTATAACAAAAATCGCAAGATGAACACAAAAGTAGAGCTTTTTTGTTGAGATTATGTAGTATATGCATTCAACGATAGCGGCAAAAGCGAAGAACGCAGCTCCTATCGCACAGCAGCAAACAGCAAATAGGATAAGGCTCAGATTGTCATCAAGGAAATTCTGTATATTGCCGGAAAAGAACAGAATTATCTCGGCAAAAAGCATAAGTACGAAGAAAACTAGCGCTCTTCTTGTAAGGGACAGCAGCAAGGGAAGCCTCATGAACATTGACAGGCGGCTTCCAATAAACTCCAGGAAGGCTTCGCAGCGTTTTTGCCATGAGATATTCTTTTTATGGGAAGGCTTGCTTGTCTTTGTATCCTTTTCCATGCTTGCTTACGAATTTGGTTTTTAATAAAATTGACAAGTAAGATTATACCTAAAAAGGCGGACTATGAGAAAGGGCACAAGAGGCGTTCTAAGCGCGCTGATACTATTGATTTTTGCGGGATTTGTCTTTTTCCTTGGATATGCGAGCATAAGGGTTCCTGTTGGAAAGTACGGGATAATGAGCTCGAAAACAGGGGGAGTATATCCAAAGGTGATTGAGAACGGGACTTTCTGCTGGAGGTGGGAGCTTGTTGTTCCCCGGAACGCTGAAATTTTTATATTTACTCCATCTAGCCATCATTTCAGCCGCTCTTTTAACGGCGCGCTCCCATCGGCAGATATATACTCAAGGCTTGTGCAGGGAAATCCTGATTTCTCATATTCGTTTGACTTTGACATCTATCTTTCAGTAAACAAGGAGAATCTTGCCGCCCTTGCAAGCGCCAATAGTCTCAAAGGTGACGATGATCTTGACAGCTATCTTTCCGGTGTATCGGAGAAGATTGCGAGAGATATAAGCCAGAAAATAATTGAGATGAATGAGAACACTGTGATTGCGTCATACGATGTTCCTGAGATTCTTGCTTCCCTTGATTTAGGATCAAAATACAAGCCTGTTGAGATTTCCGATGTTTTTGTAAAAAAAGCGTCAGTTCCGGATCTTGCGCTTTACAACCTTGCAAAAAGCTCATATCAGAAGTTCCAGGCGGAAGTTGATGCCAGCCTTTCAGAGTATGCAAAGGCGCATGCGGAAACGATAATCGATGATGAGAAATCTGTTAAGAAACTTGAGAAGATAGGCGAAGTCCTGCAGAAATATCCGGAGCTTAACACAATACTGTCAAATGGAAGCTCTGCAGATGTTCTCAAGGCTTTGAGCGAGCTGAATTAAAAAAGAGAGGTGAGAAAAATGAACGATGCGCAGGAATTCAGGACTAGGCTTTTTGCCGTGCGTGGAGCCACAGGGGCGGAAAACACAAGGGAGTCAATCCAGAAAAACACTGTTGAGATGTGCTCAAGGATATTTAAGGAGAATGCTCTTTCCTCTGATGACATAGTCTCAATCCAGTTCACGCTTACAAAGGATCTTGACGCCATGAATCCTGCGTCTGCGCTAAGGAAAGGAGACTGCGGGATTGATGTGTCGCGCATCCCTCTTTTCTGCAGCCAGGAGCCAGACATAAAAGGCAGTCCTGAGAAAATAATAAGGGTTCTTGTTACAGCATATCTTGAGGAAGGCTCGTCTGCAAGGCATGTATATATAAACGGTGCGGAGAGAATCCGTCCGGATTTTGTCTCAAAATAAGTATCATTATATTTTTTAGCGTTTTTGCAGGAATAGCTGTTGACATAATTTTTATGCTTTGTTATATTAACACACATCACACAGATTGCTTAAACAGCAATCTGAACAAAAGAAAAATGCTGCCTTAGCTCAGTTGGTAGAGCACGTGATTTGTAATCTCGGGGTCGAGGGTCCGAGTCCTTCAGGCAGCTTTTTTTATTTAGGGGAGTTTCCCGAGTGGTCAAAGGGGACAGACTGTAAATCTGCTGCCTAGTGCTTCGTAGGTTCGAATCCTTCACTCCCCACAAAGAAAAGCCTTAGGAATAGTCCTAGGGCTTTTTTATTTTCCTCATGTCAAAGTCTTCTGTAGAAAACAAATCCTGCTGTCTTAGCTTTTAAACCAGCCTGGTTCCGACTTGGAGCTAGGCTGGTTTTATTTTGAAATCAGCTTAATTTCACTCTGAAATCAGCTTAATTTCACTCCGAAATCAGCTTGATTTCACTCTGAAATCAGCTTGATTTCACTCCGCAATCAAGCTGGTTCCGGCTCTTTGGCCGTGCTGCCTTGTTTCTTAGCTCCTGCTTGCAAGGGAGTCTTGCGCTTTTATTTTTATCTTGATTGCACTATAATCAGACCATCGTTCTTACGGAGGCTGTCAGAAATTTATTTATGGTGATGTCTTTTGAAAAGATGCCGCAATCAGCAGAGGCTTCTGAGAAACCAAAAGGATTCTGCTATGATTTTTCCGAGCGGGAAGTCAAGCTTCTGGCCAAGTTCTTGCGGAAAAACCAGGACAAGCTACCTGGCGGACTTGAGAGCTTTGCCCGCAAGGTGGAGCTGTATATATACAGCATGATGTCTATCGACGAGGTTGAGAAATTTTATACATGAAATTGACTGAAAAAAAACACCCTGTAAAATCTCTGCTGTTTCTTTTTTTCTGCATCGTGATGGCCATTGCCGCGGGATTTCTTGTAACAGAGCTTTATGTCCCTGTCTCATCTTCTGGAGACGGGAGCGGTAATGAGACTGTCCGTGTTGAGATTCCTTCTGGAGCAAGCGCAAGAAGAATCGCGTCTCTTCTTAAAGCTGGAGGCCTTATCCGCTCAGAGCGTATTTTTTATATTGTCTCGCGTTTTCCTTTTCCTTACGGAAGAGCATCGTCCTTCTCGCTTAAATCTGGGGTTTATAATGTTGAGCGGGGCGCGACTGTAAAGGAAATACTGGAGCTGCTTGAGTCAGGCAGACAGGCTTACATTACGGCGGTTTTTCCCGAGGGACTTACACTTTCAAAAATCTCAGAGACACTTGACAGGCTCGGAGTCTGCACCTCCCGGGATTTCCTTGCAGCGTCAAGGGACAGCTCTCTTCTGTCTGAGTATGGAATCCCTGCCGATAGCTTCGAGGGCTTCCTGTTTCCTGATACCTACTTCTTTACACCTTTGATGGACGGCAAGGATGTGGTCAGAATGATGGCTGACAATTTCCTTAGGAAAGCGGATGAGATAGAGCAGTTCAGGGGGAAAAGCATAGCGCAGTTCTATGAAACTGTTGTTCTTGCCTCTATCGTTGAGAGAGAGTACCGTGTTGAGGCTGAGGCTCCTCTTATTGCAAGCGTTTTTGTGAACAGACTCAACGAGAACATCGGGCTGTACTCTTGCGCCACTATCGAGTATATAATCACTGAGATCCAGGGGCGCGAGCATCCGGATGTCATAACTTACGATGACTTAAAGATTGATTCGCCTTACAACACATACAAATGGGCAGGGCTTCCGCCTGGTCCTATCTCAAATCCCGGTCTTGTAGCTTTGCGCGCCGCAGCAAATCCTCCGGCGACAAGCTACTATTACTTTACGCTTACAGATGAGGCCAGGGGCACACACACGTTCACGAGAAGCCTGAGCTCCCATGCCCATGCGGGGAGTGTGTTCAAGACCAAGAAAGCGGCGGGGTCTAAGTAGCATGGCCGGCTTTATTTCCCAGGACTCCATAGAGGCTGTAAGAAACGCGGCGGACATAGTCTCTGTTGTGAGCGAATATGTAAAGCTTGACAGGCGCGGATCAGACTACTGGGGGTGCTGCCCCTTCCATAATGAGAAGACGCCATCGTTTTGCGTCAGCCCGGACAAGCACATGTACTACTGCTTCGGCTGCCATGAGGGCGGCTCGTCCAGCATAAAGTTTATCCAGGATATTGAGAGCATGACTTTTCCCGAGGCAGTGGAATTCCTTGCAAAGAAATTCGGAGTCACGCTTAGGTACGAGAACAGGGGCAGCGCGGAGACAAAGGCTGACCACACAAAAGATGATTTGAAATCTCTTTATAACCGGCTTGCAGGAACATTCAACTATCTTCTCACTCAGACTCCGCAGGGCTCGCGCGCGCTTTCCTATATCAAGTCCAGAGGCATCACTGACGATGTAATAGAGAGATTCAAGTTTGGCTATGCCCCTGCCGACCGCTACTGGCTTAAACGGTTCTTGTCCGGAAAGAATTTCAGCGAGGAGCTGCTCTCAAAGTCCGGTCTGTTCTCCAAGAACTACAGGGACATGAGCTTTTTCTCCGACCGGTTCATGATTCCTATCTTTGACGAGAGAGGGGACTGTGTCGCGATGAGCGGACGGGTTATCCCTCCTGCGGACGAGAGCCAGAGAAAATACCTCAACTCTCCGGACACTCCGATATACTCAAAGAAATCAACGCTGTTCGCCCTGAACCTTGCTAAGCACACGATGATGGAAAAGGGCTTTGCGATAGTGTGCGAGGGGCCTATGGACTGCATCGCTTATCATCAGGCGGGCATCCAGAACGCAGTCGCCTCGTGCGGAACATCCTTTACAGAGGAGCATATCAAGAAGCTCAAGCGCTATGCATACAGCAAACAGACCGGAAGCTCAGAGGTCTACCTTTCATTCGACTCTGATGGCGCAGGGCAGGCGGCGACACTGAAGGCTATACTTGCATGCAGGCGCGAGGGGCTTGTTGTAAAGGTCATAAGGCTTACTGGCGGAAAGGATCCTTCCGAAATTTTGCTAAAATATGGTGCCCAAAAGTTGACGGCAGATGTAAATTGCGCTATATTAGATTCTGATTATCTGTTTGAAACTTTGGCGCATAAGTATCCGGTTGACACACCGGACGGAAAGACTGAGGCCGCCATGGCCTTCTTCCAATATGTGGATGCGCTTCAAAGTGACATGCAGAAAGAATCGAGTTTGGAGCAGCTGTGCCAAAGACTCAGCCTTACATATCAGTCCGTTCTTAAAGACTACAACAACAGGGAAGCTGCGCGCGCGCGTCTTGAAAAAAAACAGGGCAGTGGACAGGAAACCCGCTCACTAGGTATAAGAAAAGATGCCGAGCTCAGAGCCTTGACTGCGGTCATAGCCGATACTGGATTGTTCGGGCTGATGAGAGAGGAGCTGACCGAGGATGCGTTCGAGACTCCTCAGGCAAAGAGGCTGTTCATTATCCTGGAGGATTTGTACAAGCAGAAAAACCTTTCTTTCAGCTCAATCTGTGAACACTGCGAGGACAAGGAGTTAGTCCAGCTTATTACCGAGGGTGTAATGTCTGGAGAATATTCACAAAACACAGAAAAAATCGTCAGAGACAGCATTGAGCTTATAAAGCAGAGGAACTTTCTTCGCCAGAAAGACTACATTGTAAGCAAGATAAAGAAACTCAATAATCCTTCAGGCAAGGAGCAGATGGAAGAGCTGAGCTCCCTGCTAAAAGAAAAGATGGATATTGACAATCGCCTGAAGTCTGCGAAATAGCAGTTTTTCAGGTTCCTAAATTTTTTTAATAAGAGGCTAAAAATGGATCAGGAGCTAGATCCCGCTGTAAATAAACTTCTTGAATATGTAAAAGATAAGCAAATAATTTCCTGGGATGAAATCAACGAGGTTTTAGGCCAGGATTTTGTGAATTCGCCAAAGATGGACGAAGTGCTCCAGCTTCTAACCCAGAAAAACATTCAAATCATGGAAGAGGATGCCCTGGAGGAAGATGAGGATGACGAGGCAGACGACGAGGACCTTGAAGATGATGCTGATATGGAGCTATCGGATGATGATGGCGCGCATATCGTAAACAGCGACAAGGACTCAAATGTTGATGATCCGATCCGTCTCTATCTAAGAGAAATTGGAAAAGAGAAACTTCTGACCGCGGAGGAGGAAGTTAAATACTCCAAGGAAATGGAAAACGGCGAGAACATAATAAAAGGCGTTATAAAGGACTCGGGGATGATGGTTCCGGAATTCTTCGCCGTAGCGCAGAAAGCCTTTACAAGAATTGATCCGCATGAGCCTGGAAAGGCTAGAAAGGAAATCAACGAGGAAATGGCGGAGAAACGCCGTCTGAAGTCATGCTACTCTGAGTGGTTGAAGCCAGTCCTGCCGGAAATGAAGCAGTATATGGCTCTTAAGAAGCAGCTTTTTGAATCCGACCAGTCTGCGGAGATATTTAAGAACCCTCAGCTTGTCGAGCTTAGAAAAAAAATCCTTCCGGAGCTTAAGAAGATTGAGATTCAGTCGGAGGAAATTGAGAAGTTCAGCGGAAAGTTCGAGGAAGCGACGGACAAGATTGAGGATTTCCGTCACAACCAAGAGAAGAAAATGAAGGAGCTTAGAATTTCTAATCCTTCTGAGCTGCGCAGCCTGGGACGCAAGCTCGCTATTCACTCAGAGGCGGCAAAGCTTGAGAAAGAGCTTGGGCTTTCTTGCGATGAGATCCGTGATGTCTATACGCAGATCCAGAAGATTGACAGGAAGCTCAGACGCATGGAATATGACTTTGAGAACAGTGTTGAGGATATACTTGTAAAGTCGAAGGAGATTGAGCGCGGAAAAAAAATGATGGAGAAAGCGAAGAACAAGCTTATAAATGCGAATCTTCGTCTTGTCGTCTCCATAGCAAAGAAATACACGAACCGTGGTCTCCAATTCTTTGACCTTGTTCAGGAAGGCAATATCGGACTTATAAAGGCTGTAGAGAAGTTTGAGTACAGAAAAGGATATAAATTCTCAACCTATGCTACATGGTGGATACGGCAGGCAATTACCCGCTCTATCTCGGATCAGGCCCGCACAATACGCGTTCCTGTGCATATGATTGAGCAGATAAACAAGGTTGTACGCGAGAGCCGGCAGCTTCTGCAGAAACTTGGACGTGAGCCTAATGACGAGGAAATTGCGCAGCAGCTTGGATGGCCGGTTGCACGTGTAAAGCAAGTTAAGAATGTTGCCCGTGAGCCGATTTCTCTGGAGACTCCGATTGGAGAGGAAGAGGACAGCCAGCTTGGAGACTTTATCGAGGACAAGGAAGTTGAGAATCCTGCGAACCAGACATCTTACAAGATGCTTCAGAGCCAGCTCAAGGATGTCCTTTCCTCACTTCCTGCGAGAGAACAGGAAGTGCTTAAGATGCGTTTCGGCCTTGATGACGGATACAGTCTTACGCTTGAGGAGGTCGGGCTATACTTTAATGTTACCCGTGAGCGTATCCGCCAGATCGAGGCAAAGGCTTTAAGACGGCTTCGGCATCCTCGCAGGGCTTCTGGTCTTCGTGACTACATTGAGTCGTAGCTCCAGTGAGCTTTTTGCTTTATAGACATAAAAAAAATAATTCTATATAATTTATTCCGCTATTTTGCGCGTTTACCTTAGGGGATATAAAATGGTAATGACAGAGATTTTTGACAAGTTGAAAGCCTTGCAGGATGTTCTAGCCGAGAAGTATAGTCTTGAGGCTAAGATAGAGGATTCTCCGAAGCAGCTTTCTTCTCATGATGAGCTTTTGCTTCGTCTTAGAAAGGAATTCCTTGAAACAAATGATTCTTATGAAAAAGTCAAAGTAGAAGTCGGAGATCTCCAGCTCGAGCTGGATGAGGCTGAAAAGCAGCGTGAGTCCGGCGAGAAAGGCATGGACAATATCTCTACGCACCGCGAATATGAGGCTCTTGAGAAGCAGATTAACGAGGCCTCTGCCAAGTCAGCTTCAATCCGCAAGGAGCTTCAGAAAAAGGAGAAAGACCTTGAGGCTCTTGACGAGAAGCTCCGTGGCGATGAGGAGATGATAAAGGCTCAGGAAGAGGAGCTCAATGCAAGAAAAGCCTCCCTTGACAATGAGATTGCTAGTTACAAAGAGCAGCTGAATGCATTGGAAGCAAAGGAAAAGGATATAACTCCAGGTCTTGACAACGAGATTGTCTATAAATTCCAGCGGATTATCCAGCGCAACAGCGAGGGTATTGTTGCTGTAAAGAACGGTGTCTGCACTGGATGCCACATGATTCTCCCAGCGCAGTTTGCGAATGAGGTTCGAGAGGGAGAAAAAATCCTTTTCTGTCCGTATTGCAGCCGTATCCTTTTCTACGAGGAAGTTGCGGAAGGAGAGGAGTCGGAGGACTATCTTGCTATGGATGAGACTGGAACTCTGGCTGATTTTGATGATGACTTCGATGATGAGCTTGAAGATGAGACGGATGAGGGTGATGAAGGTTCTTCAGAAGAAGATGATGAGGAAAAGACTATAACTTTTGAAGAATAAATTTAGATAATAATTGCAGAAAAGATATAACCGTGCCGGGATGTCTTCATGACAAGATATGCCGGTAAGGAAAGTCCGGGCTCCACCGGAAAAAATGCCTGCTAATAACAGGGCGGATAACTATGACTGCGCTTGCGCATGAGCAGTTTTCCGACAGACAGTATCACAGAAAACAAACCGCCTGGAAACAGGCAAGGGTGCAAAGGCGAGGTAAGAGCTCACCGCGCAGGCGGCAACGCTTGCGGCAGGATAAACCTCATTTGGAGCAAGGTCAAGCAGTGGCTGAGGATTCCGGCATAATGGCCACGGGTAGGCTGCTAAAGGTCTTTGGTGACAAAGATTTTGGATAGATGGTTATACATGCAGATGCTTTGCATCCTGCATGGGACAGAACCCGGCTTATTATCTTTTCTGTTTTTTTTAGAGCGCGGTGGGGGAATGAAATTCAATATCCTGTCTAATGGAAAAGCAAGACGGAAAAGCAATATTGTCCGCAATCTGATAATCATCGCTTTGTGTATTGTCTTTCTTGTCTTTATTGCATTGGCTTTTCACTCTCTTGCAGAAAAGTATATTTTCAAGGGCAATTCTTTAGTTCATATAAAAGACGAATGGAGCGCCCGCAACTATCCAAGTGTTTACGAAATTTCTTCCTCCCTGTTAAAGAACGATCCTTTTAATAATACTTTGCTTACATATCATGGCTACGCTTCATTCTACTTAGCGCTGTCAGAAGATGACTCAGCATTGGCGCAATCCTATTTTGATGAGGCAATAATAAACATCCGGCTGGCCTTGAAAAGTGCAAGGAAAAAGCTTGTTCCTCAGCTTGAGTATATGCTTGGCAAATCATATTTTTATAAGAATTTTGTTTCAGCTTACTATTATTATGCGGATCTTGCTGTGCAATATCTTAATAGGGCCGTGACTGACGGCTACAGTGCTGATGATATTCCTGAGTATCTAGGCCTTAGCTATGCCTCTCTTGGAATGACAATGGAAAGCATTTCTTCTTTTACGAAAGCTCTTCTTACCCGTGAAAGCGACATGCTTCTTCTTTCGATTGCGGAGCAGTATTATAATGCAGGGCAGCCAGTGACTGCGGAGCAATATCTTTTTAGAATATCCAAAGACTGCAAAGATGACAAAATCACCGAGAAAAGCCATCTTTTCCTGGGGAAAATATATACAGAGCAGGAAAAATATGAGGATGCGGCATCTGAATTTGAAGCAATCCTTCAAAAAAATAAAAATTCGGGTGACGCATTTTATGGTCTTGGTGTAATATATGAGAAACAAGGTGATATTATAAAAGCGCGCTCTTATTGGCGAAATGCCTTGAAAGCGCAGGCTAATCATCCTGACTCATTAAAAAAATTAGCTGAATATAAATAAAAACGCTCTTGGGAGGAATAAAATGGGGTTGTTCGATCGTTTCTCAACAGATATCGGCATTGACCTAGGAACATGCAATACATTGATTTATATACGCGGAAAGGGAATTGTTGTTGATGAGCCTTCCGTTGTTGCTGTTGAAAAAGGCACAAAGCGTGTTGTGGCTGTCGGCGCAGAGGCGAAACGTATGCTTTGGAAAACACCTGGAAATATCATAGCGATAAGACCTCTTGCAGACGGCGTGATTGCAGATATTGACAGCACAGAGAAAATGATAAGATATTTTATCAATAAAGTAATTCCCCGACATCAGCTTTTTAAGTCAACAAGAATGAAGATTGGAATACCTTCTTGTATTACGCAAGTTGAGCGCAGGGCTGTGATTGAAGCGGCTCTGAAAGCCGGAGCAAAAGAGGTTGATGTTATTGAAGAGTCTCTTGCTGCGGCAATTGGCGCAAAGATTCCTATCAATGAGCCGGCCGGTCACATGGTCTGCGATATTGGAGGAGGAACTACAGAGGTTTCTGTTATATCTCTTGGCGGTATGGTAGTTACTAGCTCAATACGTGTAGGCGGCGACAAATTTGACGAGGCAATTGTAAAGCATATACTTCAAGTCTCTAACTTAAAAATTGGCCAGCAATCAGCAGAGAGAATAAAAATTCAAATTGGAAACGCTGAAAATGACGGCGGCTCAAATGAGAAAATGG
This sequence comes from uncultured Treponema sp., assembly GCA_964623405.1. Taxonomy (GTDB): domain Bacteria; phylum Spirochaetota; class Spirochaetia; order Treponematales; family Treponemataceae; genus Treponema_D. The sequence continues at coordinate 9,641 of CAZURC010000008.1, read as the reverse complement.
AAATACGCGGAACTGATGCGATTACAGGTCTGCCGCGGCGACTGGAAATAGACTCGCTTGAGGTAAGGGAAGCATTAAAGGAGCCTGTAAAACAGGTTGTTGATGAGGTAAAGCGTACGCTTGGCCGCACACCGCCAGAACTCGCGGCTGATATTGTTGAGCGTGGCATTGTAATGACTGGCGGGGGAAGCATGCTTAAAGGCCTTTCCAAGCTTATATCCAAGGAAACTGGAGTTCCAGTAATTCTTGTTGAGAAGCCTCTTGAATGTGTCGCTCTTGGCGCAGGACAGGCTTTTGACTTGTTCAAGGATATGTCTACAGGCAGAATGGTCTATAACAATCTTAATGACTAAGCTGTATTGGTAAAGAAAAATGGCCAGGCGTTCATTTTCACTTCAGCTTTCTGAATTTGTCTTTTTAATCCTTTTTTTGTTCTCTAGCATAACACTAGGTTTTAGCGGAGGAGGATTTGTAGTCAATTTTCAAAAAGTTGGATTTTCGGTTCTATCTTCTCTCCAGAAAGGTGTAAACTTTGTTTTTACCGGCGTTACTGGTGTATTCACAGCGGCAAGCGAGCTGAAGGACTTGAAAGCGGAAAATCTTGAGCTCACGCAAAAGCTTCGGAACTATGAGACGATGCAGAGAAGCAATGTTGAGATTAGAAAAGAGAATGAGCGCTTGAGAGAGCAGCTTGGTTTCTCGGAAAATCTGGAGCAGAAAAACTATCCGGCACAAATTATCGGACGCAATCCTGATAGCTTTTTCTCTGGTCTCACTCTTAACAAGGGGAGCCTGAACGGGATTCGAAAAGGAATGCCTGTTGTTGCAGTTCAAAATGGCACGACAGGACTTGTGGGTAAGATTGTTACCGTCGGACTTGGGACAAGCATTGTAATGCCTGTCTATGATTTAAAATGCTCAATATCTGTTAGAATACAAAATACACGTGATATAGGGCTTGTTTCAGGCGGAGGTAGCCCGGATTTGCCGTTGCAGATGAAATATATAAAGAAAAGAGTTCTGCCGGAGCTTAATTTTGGCGATATAATAGTCACATCAGGAGAGAGCGAGAACTATGCGCGTGATATTCCTGTAGGGACAATCTCTAAGATTGCTGTTGTAGACTATGACTCGTCTCTTAATATAGAAGTCATGCCGATAGTTGACTTTGCCCGTTTGGAAACTGTCATAGTCACAGACTTGAAGAACGCCGATTCTAAATATAATGGACTTTAATGCAAGGTTGCGTCGCAGCTTCGCATATTGAGACTTCCTGCTTTATTTATGGGAGAATAAAGGAGAATAAAATTGATGAAAGCCTTTGGTTTTTCATGTCTTTTTTTTCTAAGTTTTGCTCTTTTTGAAACTGCTGTCCTTTCAAATATAGTTTTCTTGCCTGCAGTTCCTGATTTTATTCTGATAGTTTCCCTTTATCTTAGCATTCATAATGGCCGGCTTTTTGGAACTTGCGCAGGTTTTACAGAAGGATTGATAATGGATTTTCTTAGCGCCTCGCCGTTCGGGCTTAACTGCCTTGTCCGTACAATTATCGGCTATGTTTTTGGCTTTTTTGCAAAGACGCTGAATATTAGCGGTATTTTTTTCCCGATCCTGCTGGGTGCTGCAGGAACTCTTGCTAAGGCTGTCATTCTTTGGCTTGTTTCGATGTTTTATCCAAGTGTAAATATCGCTTATACTATTTTCTCCACATCATTTGCGTTCGAGATTTTGTTCAATGCTGTTTTGACGCCAGTTATATTCAGGTTTATGGATATTTTTAGCAATTCTATTGTTCTTAATCCTGAGAAGGTTCATTGATGGCAGAATATAATAATGATTTCTTCGCAAGCTATGCAAAAAGCTCGGCAGCGCTGACTAAAAATTTCCGTATACTAACACTTCTTCTAATTCTTCTAGGAACATTTCTTGTATACAGCCTTACGTTGTTTCGTCTGCAGGTTGTTGAAGGAAAAGAGTATAGAGAGCGCTCTCACACCATATCCAGCCAGATCCGTGAAATTCCGGCAAACCGTGGAGAAATCTTCGATAGAAATGCCTCTTTGCCCCTTGTTATTAACACTGATTCTTTTGCTGTTGACCTTACGCCAGCTGAAATTCCAGACGGATATTATGACACTGTAGCTTCGAGGCTTGCCTCATATCTAGGCATCCAAAAAAATTATATAGATAAGAAAATCACTCCAAGGATGCGCTCTTCGTATACTGCCATAGAAATCCGCGTAAATGTTCCTTTTTCAACTATTTCAAATATTGCGGAGAATATAAACGATTTGCCTGGAGTAAGCTGGCGCTCAAAGCCTATAAGAAACTACGTTGAAACTGGCTCAATAAGCCATGTAATTGGATACGTGGGAGATATAACAAAAGAAGAATTTAATATTCTCTACAACCAAGGATATAAGGCTAATTCTGTTGTGGGGAAAACTGGAATTGAGAAGCAGTATGATTCTTATTTGCAAGGAAAACCTGGAAGAGAAAGCCGCACTGTAGATGCTCGCGGCCATGTTGTTTCCGATGAGCCGATAATCGATCCTCCGGAGCCTGGAAAAAATCTTGTTCTTACGATTGATACACGGATTCAGAAGCTTGTGGAAAATGCTCTCGGCAAGAGAGTAGGGGCGGCGGTCGTGCTGAAACCTTCTAATGGAGAAGTCGTGGCTATGGTCAGCTATCCCTTTTATGACCAGAACTTGTTTAACTCGGACGATGCTTCTGCGGAGTACACAAAGCTTGCTACCAGCCCGAATAATCCTTTGTTGAACAGAACTGTCAATGCTGTTTATCCGCCGGCATCTGTTTTTAAGACCATCATGACTACAGCAATACTTGCGGAGAAAGAAATTCCTCCAGATAAAAAAATTGAATGTCCGGGACGGATTGTTTATGGAAATCAAGTGTTCAATTGCCATATAAAGTATCCTGGACATGGCTACTTGGATTTAAAGAACGCTTTAGCGCAGTCTTGCGATGTTTACTTCTGGCTTGTGGGACGGGATAGCCTGGGAGTGGATAAGATTGCCTCCTACGCCAAGGAGTTTGGTTTTGGTGAAAGTCTTGAAATTGACCTGCCGGCTCAGTCAGTGGGATTCGTTCCAACAAGCCAATGGAAAGAGCGGAGATACCATGAGAAATGGAAGGGCGGAGATACCATGAATATGTCTATTGGACAAGGATATACTCTTGTCACTCCTATGCATGTGGCAAATATGCTTGCAATGGTTTGCAATGAGGGAAAAATCTATAAGCCTCATCTTCTGAAGGAAATAAGGGATCCTGCCTCAAACGAAATAATTGAAGAAGTAAAACCCGAAATCTTACATGAGTCAAATATTGACAATGCTGTATGGAAAGAGGTTCAGAGAGATTTGAGGTATGTAATTACAGACGGAACACCACAGTATCCGATGAACAATAAGCGCTTTCAGCTTGCTGGCAAGACAGGAACAGCTGAGGTAAACGGAGCAAAAAAAGATCACTGGCATTCATGGATGGCTGCTTACGGTCCTTTTGACGCTCCTGTTGAGGAGCAGTATGTTGTTGCAGTTATAGTAGAAGCTGTGAATGACTGGGAGTGGTGGGCGCCTTACTGCACAAATATTATTTTCCAGGGAATATTCGCAAATCAGACATTTGATGAGGCTGTAGACACGCTCGGCTTTAGATACTTGATGAAATTGCATCAGAGACAGGAGTAGCTTGATGAAAGTAAAGTTTTACAAAGCTTTTGATTTTTTCCTTGTGTCATGTGTGCTTGTCCTGGTGTCAATAGGAGTCCTGTTTATTTATTCTTCGGGCGTTAATTCCGAAGGAGTTCTTGTCTCAAATGAATATATAAAGCAGATAATTTGGGGCGCAATCGGCATTCTTTTAATGTCGGCGGTTACCTTTGCAGATTATAGAAGACTAGGTCGCTACATTCCATATTTGTATGCATTTTTCCTGATTGTTCTGATTTATACAAGATTTTTCGGACGCTATGTAAACGGCGCCCGTTCTTGGATAGGTTTCGGAAGTTTTGGAATTCAGCCGTCAGAATTCTGTAAGATTATATATATAATGTTTCTTGCCTGGTATATGGATCGTTCAGAAAAAGAGCCTCCTCTCAAGAGGTTTCTTTTCTCTCTAGGGATTTTTCTGCTTCCAACGGGACTGATTTTGCTCCAGCCAGACTTGGGAACGGCATTGGTGTATATCCCTATTTTTCTTGTTATGTGTTTTGTCGGAGGAATTCCTTTAAGGTATATATTTATAATTCTTATAGGTGGAATACTCACTGTTATATTTGCCGTGCTTCCGATTTATCAGACAGAAATTGCACATGCGAGCTACCGTGCTGTTAATATACTTGTCAGTAAAAAGCTAAGCCTTTTGGTTATTGTTGCATCAGGGGCAATCTGCCTTATAGGAGCAATTGGAAAGCTTTTTTTCCCTGCAAATAAATACTTCTATTGGATTGCTTATTTCTTTGGAATTATATGCGCCGCCTTGATTTTGTCAAAAGCCGTAGGCAAAATTCTAAAGGATTACCAGATAAAACGGCTTATTGTTTTTCTAAATCCAAATTCCGATCCTCTTGGCGCCGGCTGGAATATAATACAGTCAAAAATAGCAATTGGCTCTGGCAACTGGTTTGGACAGGGATTCTTGAGAGGAACTCAAAGTCATTATCGGTTTTTGCCGGAGCAAAGCACAGATTTTATATTTAGTATTTTGTCTGAGGAAATAGGATTCGCAGGTAGCATAGGAGTTTTTTTTGTCTATTTTGGCATGTTGGTACGCATGATTTATATCATGCGCAGCACAAGCAATGAATTTGGTTTTTATATCGTTTCTGGAATACTTGCAATGTTTTTCTTTCATTTTACAGTGAATGTCGGCATGGTAATGGGAATTATGCCTATTACAGGAATTCCTTTGCTGTTTCTTTCGTATGGAGGCTCTTCGCTTTGGACTGCTATGATATGTGTCGGACTTGTAATGAGTGTTAACTGTCATAGATTCGAACTATAAAGGGTAGGGCGTATTTTTTATCCATGGAAAATTTAATAAATCCTATCAAGCTTTTTGGCTCAGCTCTTTGCGGTATTCAGAATCCCGCAGCCTATATTGGAGGTGAGTTAGGTGCTACTGTAAAACCTCATGTAAAAGGAGACAGTTTTTTTAACTTCGCAATAGCATTTCCTGATACTTATGCTATAGGAATGTCTAATCAAGCTATAAAAATTATTTACAATGGCCTAAATAAAAAGAAAAATATTCGATGTGAAAGAGTATTCTGTCCTGATAAGGATTTTGAAAATCTCTTAAAAAATACAAACACACCTTTATACACACTTGAGACAGGAATGCCTGTTAACAAGGTGGACATGATAGGAGTATCTATTGGATATGAACTTGGAATAACAGGTGCGCTGGGAATTCTTGATGCAGGACAAATTCCTCTCTTGAAAAAAGACAGAACTGACTCAGATCCGATTGTCATTGCTGGCGGTGTAGGAGCTACAAATCCGGCTCCATTCAGTGTGTTCTTTGATGCGATTTTTATAGGCGAAGCCGAGGGGGGCATGTTTGAGCTTATAGAAAAATTAGCGGATATGAAAAAGAACGGGGCAACAAGACAGGAAATGCTTTCAGAATTTGCAAGAAGCCCTTATGTCTGGACAGAAAATATGAGCATGGAAAACTGCGGGCATACGGTTGCGCGCAGAGCAATTTATAAGAATTTTGCAACAGACGAAATATCAAATTCTTTTCTTCCTTTCCCTAATATAAAAACGGTTCAAAATCATGGCGTTGTTGAAATTATGAGGGGCTGTCCTAACGGATGTCGCTTTTGTCATGCAGGGATTTATTACAGACCGCAAAGAATTCGCTCAAAACAGAACATTATAAAGTATGTTGACAAACTTGTTAACGAAGCTGGTTTTAAGGAAATTTCTCTTACAAGTCTTTCCAGTGCAGATTATCCGGATATAGGCGACCTTATTCTAGAGTTAAACCAAAAATATAAATCGAGGAATGTTTCCTTTCAGCTTCCATCTTTAAAAGTCAACAGCTTTACACTGCCACTCTTGAAGGAAATTAGTGAGGTTAGGAAGTCCGGACTCACATTTGCGGTGGAAACCCCTGATGAGGCATGGCAGCTTCATCTTAACAAGGAGGTATATGCGCAGCATCTTGTAGAGCTTATAAACGAGGCAAAAAAACAGGGATGGAATAAGGCGAAGTTTTATTTTATGATTGGTTTGCCTTTTCCAGAAACAGAGGAAAAAACAGAAGAAAAAGTAATTGTTGACTTTATGCTTGACCTTCAGAGGAGGACAGGCATTAGCTGTCATGTAAATGTAGGTACTTTTATTCCCAAGCCTCATACTCCATATCAATGGGAACGGCAAATAAGTCCAGAAGAAAGTGAAAAAAAACTAAAATACATAAGGGATAATTTGCCACACGGAAAATTCAAAGTGGGAACACACGATGTATCAACAAGCTATGTAGAGGCTTTGTGCAGCAGGGGAGATAAACGCGCAGGAATGGTTATATACAACGCATACAAGAAAGGCGTAAGACTTGATGCGTGGGAAGATCATTTAAGGCAAGATATTCCATTATGGGAAGAGGCATTCAGGGAAACAGGATTTGATGTTGAAAAAGAAGTTTTAAGCGCCAGGGACAAAAATGAAATCTTACCCTGGGAAGACGTAAGTCTGGGACCCTCCAAGGGATTCTATCTAGCGGAATGGGAAAAAAGCGAGAATGGAATATTAACATCAGCATGTGCACCAAAATGTACGCATAAATGTGGAGTTTGTAATGGAGATGTGTCCGTAACCCCTCTGGACAGCAGCAACGCTGTATGCAAAAGTGTACTTGGTGATAAATCTTCTGATGCGAATTTGTCTTTTTATGCTGAAAAAAGCTTTGGAGTTAGCAGAAAGGGATGCAATATTCCTGTTCTGTATAGAGTTGTTTTTCGCTTTTCACGAAATAGAGGCGGACAGTTTTTCAGCCACCTTGCAGAAATAGAAATGTTCAGCCGTGCAATGCAAAAATCCCTGTTTCCATTTGTCTATACTGCTGGTTTTAATCCTCTTCCTAGAATTGAATTTGCCACAACTTTAAGTCTTGGAATCGAGTCCATTGATGAGATCGCGTCTGTCGTTTTGTACGAGAATGTAGAAGAGGAGCAGTTTATTGAACATTTGAACAGAGAGCTTCCGGCCTCATTGCAAATTACTGAGGCGTTTATATTTCCTGTTACAAGTCAACGACGACGAGAAAGCCTAAGCTCAAGCCTATGGGGAGCAGAGTACGAGTATAATTTTATGAAAAAAGATGAGCTTCTTCTTTTAGAGGTTTTTTTTAATTCTGATTATGGGAAAGAATTTCGGGCGGAAAGCTCTTTGTGCTGTTTTAACTTAAATAAAAATATTTTAAATTGCGTGCTTGAATTTTCGCATGATCGTCCATTCCGTGCTGCTTTGGAAAATTTTTTTCGCAAAAAAATCTTCTCTATAGTAACAATAAAGAAGATTCACACACTGGCAAAGCCTTATATTACCGGCTGGACTCCAGAACTGAATGAAGAATATGCAAAACAAATAAAAACCAAAGGAATGGGCAAGGCAAACGAAATTTTAAAGACTATGGTGCTTCGGCCAGAACAGAATTCACCTGGAGCTCAGTACACGGATTATTTTGAGCTCTATAATAGGATAGCCCAGATAAACAGAGGACTAATTGAACAACGAAAGGGTAAATAGAAGAAGTGGGAGTCTCAGATAAAAGGGTAGACAGAATACCGGTTATTGCAAGCGCATCAGAATCAGGAAATCTTCCTTATTATTCGACAAACCCGTTTGTTATTTTACAAACTGAATTCGTATAATAACGTTTCAGTTTGTATAATAACCAATTTTCGCCGCCGTTCCAAAATGGCTTGCATTGCCTTATGTTTCGGCGGCTGATTTTGTTTGCTGTTTTCTAATTATTGCCCCCCTGTCTTTCTAACGGCTTGCCCGTTCCGTTTACGCTTATCAATAATCTTGTATCGTCAATTGCTGCAACTAACCCTAATTGCCATCTGTTCAAATCGTCATTATCCACTATGAAAAATTCTTCTGGGCGATTTGTTATTGTCTGATACGTGTCAATATCAAAATTCATGTCTTCTGTAAGAAATGAATGTAATTCTTCCCCATCTACTTCGCTTAGATTTGTCATATAAACTCCTTGCCGCCAATCTGTTTTTTTCTACCTTGCAAGTTTTTCGGCGGCTGATTTTGTTTGCTGTTTTCTAATTAGTGATTGTTCCAGCAAGTCTTGCAATCTATACAGTTCTTTTAGATACGTTGTTTTTTATCTTTTGTTGCTTATTTATAGGGCTTTCTTCTTTGTCTGTTTCATTGCTTATTTCTTTGTCTGTTTCTTTGCTTTTTATCTTTTTTTGCTTATAACAGTGGACCCTATGGGAAAACTTGGAAGTAAAAAAAAACAAAATGTATAAAACACTATTTCCTTATAATACAAAGAATTACATAATTATTTTATACAATTATACATTTATACAAAAAATAAAAAAAATTTTGAAAATGAAAAATAAATAAAAAAAGTTTTACAAAATTTGTATAAAAGTATAAAAACGCTTTCAATGTCCCAAATCCCATGAAGAAACGGCTGTTTGACGGTATGGAAACAATCAGCTGAATTGCAAAAACCTATTTTTTTGTGCTTCTAAAACATCTTCTTTGCCGTGTGATAAATGCTTGATTTGCGGCTGTTTATAGACGGGGCATGGGGTGTTGATTTATGGTTGCAGACGGTGACGGGCTTTTATCCCGTTGGATTGTCATAGCCGATAAGCTGCATTGTCCCCGCCTTTTGAAGCGATTCAAGAAAATCCTTTCTGTAAGCGGGCTTCATGAATTGCAAGATTGCAGTATCCATTAGCTCATTGTTCAGACTTGCCTTTTGAATCGTGTCTGCAAGGAATTCAAGAAAACGCTTTGAGCTGTCATTTTGATATTTGATTAGCGGCTTTGCCTTTCCTGTTTCAATTTCTGATAGTAGCTGATTCAGTCTTTTTTTGTTTACTTGGAATAAACGGGGATGCGCCCGCCCTTTTCTGCTTTCGCTATAAAAAGCGTAGTTTTCAACTTGGGTCAGTATTCCTAGTTTGACTAGAAGTCTTAGATAGTGGCATTTCTGCCTAGTACTTAGTCCTAGACTTCTTTTGTATGTTGATATTGCAATCCTTTTGCTTTTCTTGCAGATTCGCAGAATCGGCTTCATCTTGTCGCAGATTGATTTCTTTTCCCTGCCCATTGCAGTATAAATGCTAGCCTGTTCACTGTCCGCAAAAATGCTGAATCCCATGATTGCGAGCTTATTGTTTTTTAGTTCATTTATCCTCTTGTCACAAAACAAGCGGTTGAAATACCGGTTATTGTACGTCCTATAGAATCAAGCAGTATATATTTCCGCCATCCGAGTTTCTTTCGTTTCGCCATTGTATAAATACGCTGTGTTTATGACTTTATACCAATCTTTTTCAGATGTCAACTTGCTGTCCGTTCCAAATACATTTAGGACAGTCTGTCGCCGAATGAGGAATGCGATTT
>CAZURC010000007.1:5803-37265 GCA_964623405.1 uncultured Treponema sp. | reverse complement strand
ATCCTTTTGAGAACAAGGAATATTTTGAAAAGCATTTTCCTGCGGACTTCGTTTCAGAAGGACTTGACCAGACGCGCGGATGGTTCTACACGCTCACGATTCTGGCGACTCATTTGTTCGGAAAGCCTGCGTTCAAGAACTGCATCGTGAACGGACTTGTTCTGGCCGAGGACGGACGCAAGATGTCAAAGTCGCTCCGCAACTACACTGATCCTGTCGAGGCAATCAACAAGTTTGGAGCGGACGCGCTCCGCCTTTTCCTAACTCATTCTGCGGTTGTAAAGGCGGACGACCTGTGCTATTCGGACAACGGGGTCAGGGAAGTCCTAAAGAATATAATAATTCCTTTGTGGTCTGGATATAATTTCTTTGTAAGCTACTCTAATGTTGAGGGCTATGAGTCTACGGGACATTATTTTGACAAAAAAGAGCCTTCCAACCCGATGGACAAATGGATTATCTCTGTCGCGCAGAAAATGATTCAGGAAGTTACGGCCGCGCTTGACGACTACGACTTGAGCACAGCGATTGATCCTCTCATTGATTTTATAGACGAGCTCAACAACTGGTATATCCGCCGCTCACGCAAAAGATTCTCCCGCAATGAGAACTGTGAGGACCAGAAGCAGGCCTTTGAGACTTTGTATTATGCGCTCAGGACATTCTGTCTTGTTTCTGCGCCTTTTATTCCGTTTCTTTCAGAGACGATGTGGCAGAACCTTAAGCTTGCAGAGGACAAGGAGTCTGTGCATTTGATGGATTTCCCTGTTTATAACGAGCAACTCCGCGATAATGCTCTTGAATTCAAGATGGCTACTGTCCAGAAAGCTGTTTCCATGGGACATTCGCTTAGAAACACTTTCAATCTCAAGAACCGGCAGCCGCTTCTAAGAGTCGAGCTTGTCACTCGCAATGCGGACGAGAGAAAGGTCCTTGAGGAGATGAAAGACACAATCGCTGAGGAGCTTAATGTTAAGTCAGTTGAATTCCATGACCACGAGAGCGACCTTGTCGAGTACAGCGCAAAGGCGAATTTCAAGGTTCTTGGAAAGAAGCTTGGGCCTAAGATGAAGGCCGCAGCCGCCGAGATCCTAAAGCTTTCCGGAAGCGATATTGCAAAGGTCGTTGACGGAGAGAAGATAAAAGTATCTGTTGACGGCGAGGTGATTGAGCTTGACAGCGAGTCTCTTGTTGTTGAGCGCAAGGAGAAGGAGAATCTAAAGGTCTTGAATGAGGGAACTCTGACTGTCGCGCTTGATACTAGAATCACAGATGAGCTTAAAAAAGAGGGCTTTGTGCGCGACCTTATCCGCGGAATCCAGTCTGTGCGCAAGGAAAAGGGCCTGACTGTCCAGGATAAGATAAATCTTGAGGTTGGAGGAGACTCAGAGCTAAAGGCGGCCTACGACATGTTCGAGGAGCTTGTGGCCTCGTCTACCCAGACGCAGGAGCAGCGCTGGAGCGACAGCATAGAAAATGCCCAGGAGATAGAGGCTGATGATAAGAAATGGAGAATCTCTGTTGCTAAGGCGTAGGAATAAAGGCGCGGCATCTTTTGTTCTTGCCGCCGCTGTTTTTTTCTTCTCTTTGCTAGCGTTCTCATGCAGCTCAACGCCAGAGGCCGAGAAAGTTGAGCCTCTAAGCCTTGTGGATCCGTCCGCGCCTCTTGTAATCTACATTCCTGCGGGCAGGAACAGGGCGTTTGTTGAGTATGCGCTCTCTCAGATGGCGGGTCTCTCAGAGAAGAGCTCTTCTACTGTTGCTGAGCGCACGGATTGCATCGCTGTTTCAACTGACTCATCTGGAGCTTTTGAGATTGCTTCCAGCGGAAGCTATCCTAAAATCGGAATAAATTCCGCTTTCTCAGAAAAGAACGGCTGGAAATCCTCACGCTCAAACCAGACTGATTTTCCGTTCAATATATACTCATCGGAAAAATACGATATTCAAGTTTCTTCTCCAGACACATCTCTTATTGCTGCCGGCAGATATGTCTCTCCGATGCTGCGTCGCTACGAGAATGAGAGGCGGCTTGCCGTCACCGGAAGCGAAGCCGAGGGCGGAGGGAACGATTTAGATTCTAAAATTTATGATTATCTTAGGGGCGGAGATGAGAATGAAATCAGATTCTACTCATCTAATCCTGCCGGCTTTATAAGCAAATTTCTGGGAAAGACCGTTGGACTTGGATTGAACAGCATAAGAGGATCTCTTGTCCAGGCGGAAGCGGATAACACCTTCGCTCTTGACTTGGAGCTGGAGCTTTCTGACAGGGCTGTGGCAAAGGCCGCTGTCAAAATCCTTAAGCTGGCGCTTTTCCCTGTGCCTGCAAAGATTGTGCAGACAGAAGAGACGGATATAAAGATTACGGACATATCGCTCACATACAGCCAGCTGCTGGGCCTTGTGAGAAGATAAAAATACTTCGAATAGACATCTGGAGGAAAACATGAAGACAAGCGAGAAAATCATTCTTAAGGCAGAGGACCTTGACGGCTATTTAAAGGAGCAGGACTTCAAGGATATTGAAAGAATCCAGCTGATGTATGATGAGAACCTCCGTGCGTTTGAGCCTCTGGACAAGGACAAGGTAATAGAGAATTTTGACAAGATAGGACATGAGCTTCAGAAAATCTGCAAGGAGCATACTAGGGTCAAGGTGTTCTCCTTTGAGACAGAGGCCGCAAGCCATGCGGAGGCAAGCCGTGTCATATCAAAGCTCCGTGACATAAATACCGGCCACCAGGAATTCATTTACTATGTGCAGCGCGCCTATGAGATGCTTTTCCGTCTTGCCTTTATAGATCCATGCCAGAACAACAAGGGACATATTGTCGTAAAGACACCTGTTGACAGCCCTGTGCAGAACTATGCGGTGCATAAGATTCCGGATATTGACAGCCAGATCGAGAATTCTGTCATGTGCGTGATGCTGCGCGGAGCGCTCTTGCCAAGCATTATCATGTCAAAGGAAGTAGAGGAGTATTCAAGCCATAAGTATGTGACACCTTTCGCTCTGTTCAAGATAAACCGTGATGACACGAAGAACGAGAATAATATGGAGTACATTCTGGATCTAAAAAAGTCGTTCTTCAATCTTGAGGATCTTGACGGCAAGGACTTGATTTTTGCAGATCCTATGAATGCGACAGGCGGCTCTCTTGTTACTGTTGTAAAGTATCTTATGCAGAACGGAGTAAAGCCTAGATCGATAAAATTCTTCAATGTTATTTCCGCTCTAAAGGGAAGCCTCCGTGTAACAAGAGCGCTTGAGAACTGCACTTGCTATACACTCTGGCTGGATCCTGTTCTTAACGAGAAGGCATACATCATGCCGGGACTGGGTGACGCTGGCGACCGGCTTAACGGCTGCGACAAGAAAGAAAATCCCCGCAATATTATCCGTCTGATTGCCGACTACGGCTCAAACATTTCTGAGCTTTACCGTGATCAGCTGGCAAAGATAGAAGAGACTGTCCTTGACTAAGATACACCATAGAGCTTTTGCCGCTTTTCTGATTGCTTTCTCTCTTCTGCTGGCATTGCTCACGTCATGCCAGACTAGCAATGCCTTGCGCGTGCCAGGAGAGAGCGCGATAATCTCAAAGAATATCTCCGCTGAGTATTTTGCGATAGCAGACGCATACTTGGACTTAAAGAAATACGACAAGGCCTCTCAATACTATAAGCTTGCGATGAAGGACAAGTCGCTGCGCTTGAGCGCGTACTATAAGCTTGCCAGAAGCTATGCTCTTGCGAAAGACTACAGCTCTGCGGAAAAATGCTATGAGGATTTGCTGCGCCTTGATCCTGAGAACAAGGATTTAAGGCTTTCTCTGGCCTATGTAAAAGGGATGGGCGGAAAAACAGATGAGGCTCTTTCATTGTACATGGAGCTTTCCCAGGAGTATCCTAATGACTCGTCTGTCCTGGAGAATTATATTAATTTGCTCCTTTTTCTTGGCATGGCGGAGAAGGCTGAGGAGCAGTATTTTATACTTGAGGAGAAATTTCCTGACAATTCTAACTTAAAGACTCTTGCTGATAAGATATATTCAGAGATTGATAATCCCGTCTCAAGTCCTGAGAAGACAGAAAGTCCTTTGCCAGAGCAAGTCGCGCCTGCTGATGGAAACTAACGGGCTAATATGAAGTATTGCTTTATCAGCTGTTAAGGATTAGCTCCTTGTATTTTTCAGGATTCACGCGGAAAGCTATTATAGGAGAGTCCGGCTCGGTTTCCGCATGTTTCTGTGCTTGCGCCGCTTCTGTCAAAAGGCGCTCTCCGCTCAGAGTTCTTCCTGTCCTTGATGAAATTCCGACTGTGACAGAGTTTGCCGCACCGCTCTTCTTTAGTGAGTCAGTGATTCTTGAATGCAGCTCTTCCGCTGTAGAAAGCGCATCATCTAGCTTTGTTGACCTTAGCAGAACTGCATAGCTGTAGTCGCCGTATTCAAAGACTTGGCTGTCTGTGCCTAAGGTTTCCTTTAGGATTTTTGTGATGTCCTCTGTCTCTTTCTCTGCTCTTGCAAGGCCGTCAATCTTTATGATTAGAAGCGTAAGGTCATCATTTTTCTCTGCGGATTTGACAAGCTCCTCCTCGAGAGTGCTGTTAAGGCGGCTTTCCGGGATAATATACTCCTGTGAGGCTTCTTCTTCCTTGCTGCTAGTATCTGTCTCCTCCTTGCTTTGCTCCTGAGGAGCTTCTCTGTAAGCAGGCTGGACATAAGGCTCTGCCTCTTGCTCAAGAACGCTCGCTTCTTCTTTATCCGGTTTCGCTGTATTTTTTATATCAGTTTCTGGGGCTGCTATATATTCTTTTTCTCCTGCATTCTCGCTTTCATCGATGAAGGATATTTCTGCATTGTCATCTGTCTCAGGCTCTTCTTTTGCAAAAATGAGAACAAGAACTGCGATAATAGTAGCGATAAGAATTACAATAAAGCTGATGCGCGCCCTGTCAGGACCGCTTTTTACATCAATTACAGTTCCAATGACAAAATAGGCAACTGCAATTGCAAAGATCAGACTGATAAAAAGAGATATGAAGTTAAAAACTTTCTTTGTCATAATAATTAAGTATAACGCAAGGAATTAGCGCGCGCAAGCGCATAGCTTTCCTCTGGCGTGGCTTTTGTCTCATAGAAAGCCATCAGCGGAAGCAGCGTATAAAAAGCTTTTTTTCCTAAGGCTTCATATATATTTTCTGGAAGAGAGGAGATGCTGTCCTTGAAATAAGCCATGAAGCTCTCAAAGCTGAAGCTGCTGAGGCGGGGAGGACAGCGCGTTTTCTCTCCTCTTAAGAAATAATCCAGCGATTTCCTGTAGCTTTCCAGAACTTCTGTTGTGCTTGCTTTTCCAGATGTCCTGATTAGTTTCGTCCTGTACATAAGCGCTGAAAAGCGGGTTTCGGCTGGAGAGATGCGTGCCTGGTCTTTTTCATATAGCTCATCAAGATATGTTCCGCGGGCGTAGGGTTTTCCTCCAGGGTATGAGAAGTCAGCTCCAAAAAACTCAACATTTGAGAACCCTGCCTTGTAGGCAAAGTCCGCGGCCGCGATTGTGACGGTTCCTGCTCCTGCGAAAAGGCTGATAAAGCTTGTCGGGCAGAATTCTGATGCCATTGCGGCAAGAGGATGGCCGCTTGTAAAAAATGCTATTCTTCCTCCTAGCTCTGCAATCTTACGCGCGGAGCTTGAGTCTGCGCATAAGTCAAGCAGAAACAGCGTGGATGACAGGGCTTCCTTTATATAAAAAAAATGGCAGTGTGAAATTTGCTGTCCGTCTATGCTCACAACAGTGTCGGGGATAATTCCTGATTTTACAAGCACAGGAAAAGATGTGTCGGTTGCGATTACAAAGCAGCTTTCGCGCAGTTTCCTTAGTTTTTTTATTGAAAAATCAAGGCTTGGTCCTGCGGCTATGACTGCCGCTGTTCTTTTATTGCCATGGCAGCTTAGAAAACTGTGTATTGAGAATTGATTTTGTGACAGCTTTAGGTTATTGATAATGTTTTTGTGCCAGATTTTTCCAAAGCGGCTTTGCGCCGCAAAGTCTGAGCGCTCGCTTTCAAGAGCCTTTTCTGCGACCGCCTGTATTTCAGCTGCCGTCCTGGAAGATGAATTTTGCCATCCTCTTAGACTGTCAAAGACAATTTTTCCATGGACAGCGGGAAGGTAGTTATCTAGGATATTCCTGAAAAGATTGGCCGGTGTCGAGAATATTACGCGGCGATCCTCGCTGAGCTTTCTGCAGCATTCAATATCCATGAGGAAGCTAAAGTCATCCTCGCTTTGCTCTACGGCAATAATTTTTCTGTGAATATTGCCTTTGAGGAGAGCTTGTATATGATAGCCGCCGCAAAGGCCTCCGATTACAAAGAAAATATCATTATCTGAATACTGTGCGGCAAAGGACTCAGCCTCTTTCTCTGGATTGTAGCGTGAGCATACGCTGATTTCTCCTTTTAGAGGAATTTTCAAGGAGGTCTTTGAGAGAACGATCTGTGTGTAGCTTGTGTTCACCCTAGTATCCTCCGTATTTTCTCTTTCAAGGACTGTTTCTTTGTTTCCATTTTTTCTAGCGCTGTGTTTCTTTCCTTCTCAGTTTTCGCCCGCTTTTCCATCAGGGCTTCCAGCGGAAAAATCTCAGCCGTAAACTTCTTGCTGGACAATACAGCGTCAAATGATTCCAGAACTTTCTCCTTCCGCTCGTTGAGGGGCACAGATTGCCGCTCTGCTATTACCGCGCGTTCCGGCTCTGGCAGTCTAAGCTTTAGTACGATGTCTTCCCATAGCTCGTCTTTTACAGGCAGAAGTGAAAACTGGAATTTTTCCTTTGCATGAAGCCTGAAGACTCTGCTGTAAAAGCTTTCCGGCTGCGACTTGAACCAGTTTCTGTAGAGCGAAAGGGAGCCTTCTGAGCTGAAGCGCGATGCTGTTTGTCTTGTTTCCTTTGTCGCTAGTCTTCTGTCTGAATTCATCGCGCGGTTTTCAAGGGCATTCGGATTTGTATGCTGGAAGCTGTGTGAGGGCGAAAGATCCAGGCCGCAGAAATATATATTTCTGGAAGTTGATGACAGCGCAAGAGCAGCCGCCGTTCCGCTTACTGTTCCATTTCTGAGGGCAGGGAATGCTTTTATGCCAAGCGTTTTGTAAACCGTCTCTCCAGCTGAGCCAGGATAGAAGAGGGGAAGGACCTTTAGCTTTCTTAAAAGCATTGCGGGACAGCAGGCCTCGTCAGGAATCGCGAGAACTGTGTCTTTTAGCAGCTCTAAGTCTTTCCTGTGAATCTCAAGATGCTTTTTTGCCCAATACCCTCCGTCTGTGCTTATAACCATGTCAGGATGTATCTTGTTAAAGAGCAGAACAGAGAGAGCGGAGGAGACGCAAATAAGGTAAAAAAACGGTCTGTATTCTTTTATATACCTTATTGACTCCTCAAGGCTGGGTCCAGATGCGGCTACAAGAATATTCTTGCCTGTCCTTTCCGGAATACAGTATTTGTCTAGGCTGCAGAAAAAGCGCGCAGAATTCAATAGCCATCTCTCTGAAAAATGCGCCCTTGTGTTCATTACATCTCTTGCAAGTAGAACCGCATCCTTTATTCCCTGCCATGCAAGGCTTGTCTGGATGTCAAAAATGTTCTTGCTTCCGGGCCAGGCAAAGAAACCTGCCGAAAGCAGCTCCTCTTCGCCTATGGCCGAAAACAGCTCCTGGGAAAAATTGCTTTCTTTCCAGGAAAAAACTTTGTCCCAGAGACTGTCTGTTTTTGCGAAAGCCTCTGTAAGCCGGAGCGCATAAAGCTTTGACTTAGGAAATTTCTGTCTTAGAAAAGGCGCGCAGTATGAGAGGGCAGGTTCTATTATTACTATACATGACGGATTGAAATCTAAATTTATTGATGAGACAAAAGAGCGGGCTTCGTTTTCAGGATTGTATGCTGAATGAAAATACTTTTTATCAAGCCTGCATGTCTCCTGTCCGTTCTTGGCGGAAAGAAATTCAATTTTCGAATTAGTTTCTTTCACTTACGGCCTGCCATGCTAGTTATCAGTGAGAAAACTTACGGTTCCTTTCGTGCTTTGGCTTCTTCCTGCGGAAAGTATAAGGAGATTGTCAGAGCTTTCGTTGCAGAAGAATTTGCGAGTTGAAGCATTCAGCTGAAATTCCAGCAGCTTGTCGCCAAGCTCTTCTTTTGAAAAGACAGCTATCTTGAATTCCTCGTTTCTGCAAGGAACGCAGCAGTTAGGAGCAGGGAAAAAGCGTTCTGTTAAGAGGCAGAGCTGTTTAAAGGCTGTTGCCTTGAGCTTTTCTTTTAGAGGAGACGCGATGTCAGTGAATGCGCTCTCAAGAGAGAGCTTTGCTGACGCAATGAACAAGCTCGCGTTTGAAATCTCAAGTCCTCTTTCAATATTGCCAGTGAGCTGGTTTGTATCCAAGCCTCTGTCCTTTGCAAAGTCTTTTGACACATATTGCTCAAGAGCATTTGCAGGGAAAGTGTCGGTGTCTATTTTTGCTGTGGTTAAGAAAAGAAAACTTTTGCCAGCGGCAGAGAAAGGCAGAATATGAATTTCTGTAATCTTGTCCCGCATTTCACTTGAGAAAAGCTGGTACAGAGGAGAAAGAGAACTGCCTGCAAAGTCAAGCCATCCGCTTTTTCCCTGCGCTAGTCCTTTCCAGAAGTCTTTTGTTGAAAGAGACTTTTTGATAGACACCAAGTCGAACCCTGAGCAATGAGCCAGATATAGAAACTCTCCGTCCTGAGCATAGATTCCAAAGCAGTCAATGCCGGCAGACAAGATAAACGCAGGGAAATCAATAGTGTCTTGCGCCTCGCTTTTATTATTAGTTAAATCTAAATGCTCAGCGCGGAACAAAAGTCCTTCGCTGAGCTGTTTCTTGTTTTCTATATGGCTTAGAAGACCCATTTATGCAAGTCCCAGTTCTTTGAATAGCTTTTTGTATGTGTCAAACTGCTCAGATCTTGCGAATTCCTCTATCTTTTCCTCTGGAAGATTCTCAAGCAGCTGATCCATGTAGGAAAGCACAGACTTTATCTCATCTGTCATATCAGTTGATATGCCGCTCTTCTTTTCTTCTGGTTTTTCTTCCGGCTCTTCGGATGAGGCTTCAGGACTTGCCTCAAGATAGTCTATCTTTTCATCAGTCAATGTGTCGCTGATTGAAGGATCTGGATTCTCGTATACGGCGAAAGGATCTTCCTCTGTTGAGCTTTCGCTGCTTTCCAATGACGGCTCTGATTCCTGCTCGTCTTGAATGTCCTCCAGGACGCCAGAGGTCTCTGTGTCATCTGCTTTATCAGAGCCGGAGTCATCTTCTATAAGATCTGACGGGCTTGATTCGACAAGAATGTCGTCAGAAAGAATGTCATCGGTTCTTGGAACAGAGATTTCTTCAGGAAGCTCCTCGCTAGGCTCCGCTTCCTCTGTTTCGTCTGCTGTATCAAGTGTTGAGACATCTTCAGGTTCGCTCTCTTCATCAGAGGCAAAATCAGTGTCAAATACAGCAGGCTCTGGGAAGTCCTCTTCACTAGGCTCTCCGCTGTCAAGAATCGGCTCTTCTTGAGGCTGAGAGATGGTGTCTGGTTCTGTCTGCCCGGCTTCTTCCGATGGAGTTGTCTCTGGAGCCTTTTCATCAGAAGGCGCGGCTGTAATATCCGCATTGTTAAGGATATTGTCCAGCTCGTCTGTAGACAGCGCAATTGTCTCGTCATCGTCTGTGCTGGAGAAAAATCCATCGCTTTCCTCTTTTGGCTCCGGTGTGTCTAGCGTAGCGGTGTTCTGAGGAAGATTCTTTATTTTCTCAAAATCGTTCTTGAGGGCTGCGATTTCGTTCTTTAGAGAAGAGAGCTCGCTTACAATCTGGCTGAATATGGCTGTCATCTGTGTGGAAGGCTTTTCCTCTTCTGCCACGGTCTCGTCAAGAATCGGCGCTTTTATTGAATCTGCAAATTCAGCAGTCTTCTCATCTTCATCAGAGATTTCTGTCTGCTCGCTGTCATCAAGCAGGGCAGATGCCTCCTCATCGAATGTGTCAGGAATGACAGGCGCATCTGTCTCGGCGCTGTCTTGCGCAGGGATGCTTTCATTCGGGGTGTCAGCTTGTATGCTGGCTTCAGATTTGGAAGGAATCTCCTCATTTATATCGCTGTGTTCTGGAGAATCTGGCAAGTCCAAATCGATGCTTGTATCTGTATCATCTGTATCCAAGACTGTCTCCGGCTCCGGAATCTCATTTTCTGAAGCCTTTTGCTCATCTGGGCTTGTATTCTCTTCGGCGGCTGTGTCCGATGAGTCTGTGTCGTCAAAGCCGAACTCAGACAGGTCAATGCTTTCCATTTCTGTGCTGCCGGCTGAGCTGTCGTGGGTCTCTGTTGACACATCTGTAGGAATGTTGTCATCCGTGTTAAGGTCATCAAGCCCGAACTCGCTAAGATCAACATCTTCCGTTCCCGCAGGGGAGCTGGAGGCTGGGGCGGTCTCTGCGATGTCAGAGGAAAGTGTCTCTCCTCCGTTATCAGATGCTGACTGGGTTCCGTCGTCAAAGGAAAGATCTATATTGAAAATATCATCATCAACGCCATGCTCACTCTGATCCTGTGTGCCGCTCTGCTCCACAGTGTCCTCTGTCATAGGGGTGATGGAATTGTCTTCTACTGGAAGCTCTGTTTCTTCCGCGTTTTTCTCCGAGCTGTCCTCTTTTGTCTCTTCGTGAGGAGAGGCAAGACCTGCCGCCTCTTTCTCTTTTATTTTATCTTCATCAGGACCTGTCTCAAAGACTCCTCCGTCAAGGAATTCATCGAGAGAGATTTCTTCCTCTCCATTCTCGTTTACAGGGTGGCTGCTCACGGCTGGCGCCGCATCGCCTTCTATCGCTGAAAGCTCCTTTGATGAAAGGGCAGTTTCTCCGCTGTCAAAGTCGCTTGGCTGCGGCTCATCTACAACGTCAAGGTCAGAGAAGTCAGGAAGGTCTGTGTCAAGATTAAAGTCGTCAAGATTTTCTGTTGTTTTATTCTCGCCAGAGGAATCTACAGTCTTTGGAGGTGTCTTAACCCAAACGCCGTAGCTGTCAAGCTCATTTGTATCCTTTGAATCGCTCATAATGTTCCCCTTTGGGAAGTCAGCGGCAAGAATTAAGGCTCTTAAAAAGCCCCTCTTGCGTCTCCCTTCCTTAAAAATATATTTCTTAAATGATTATCGGTCTTGTTTAAGTTTTTCATCACAAAAAAACATATCTATTGAAATTATATCATGCAGTTTTCTTAAAGTCTATTTTTGCTCTTACTAAAAAAAGAATTTATGCCGATAACTATAAAGTTATTATGAAAAGGTTAAGGTTTTTATCCGCAGCACTGGCAGGCACCTTTGTTTATGTGCTTGTCTCTGTTTTTGCCGGACGCGACGGAATTCTTGTTTACCGCCACCAGGAGGAACAGAAAAGAATTCTGAGCGTACGCACTGAGCAAATCCAAAAGACAAATGACGCGCTCTTGCTTGAGCGCACTGCTCTTGAGAAGGACGCGGATGTCATTGCAGGGCTTGCGAAGAAACTTGGATATGTTTCTGACGGGGATAAAATCGTAAAAATAAACGGTCTTTCTTTTTCTGACAAAGGATTGTATGATGCAGGAACTCCATTGAAAGCTGAGAAAAGCGACTTTATGCCGGAATGGGTTATAAAAGCGCTTGGTGTCTCTGTTTTCGGTGTTGTATATCTTTTCCTTTTGAGCAAAGATATTAAAGCAGGTCTTTTCAGACGAAGAAAAGAAACAGTTTTCATTGAGGGGATTCCAGTATATGATTTGCCGCAAATCTGATGAAGAGTCTTTCCTGATTGCCGCCGACTACATAAGGCGGGGAAAAATTGTCATACTTCCTACAGACACAGTCTATGGTTTTTCAGGGATTGTTGATGGAAGACATTACTCCTACCACACTGATGTGAAAATTTCCGAGCTGAAAGGCAGAGAGAACGGAAAGCATTATATCCAGCTTATTGCGAGGCCTGATGATATAAAGAAATACACGAGGGATCTTGTGCCTGACGAGCTGTTTGCAAAATGGCCCGGTCCCCTTACGGTAATTGTCCATACCTTTGCAAAGGATGGAAACTTCGCGACAACTGCATTCAGATGCCCTGGCGACGAGTGGCTTAGAAAAGTGATTGCCGAGTGCGGTGCGCCTATTTACTCAACAAGCGTGAACAGAAGCGGCGAGCCTCCTATGAACAGCCTTGCAGATATAAAAAAAGAGTTCGGCTCAAGCGTAGACTTGATAATTGACGACGGCGATAAAAGCTCAAGAGTTCCTTCCACAATAGTTTCTGTCCAGGAGGACGGATCTGTAAAGCTTGTAAGACAAGGCAGTGTGTCTGTATCCTGCGCATCATGACAGTCATGTCGAGAGCTTTAATGCCTTGTCCATGTTACATTCTCTGTTCCTAGAGCCGCTGATTCCGGATCTGAATTTGTCTTTACAAGGGTGCTCTTTGTTCCTGTGAGTGTTGAGCTGTCCTGAACCGTAAAATTCCATTCGACAGGAGGAGCGGAGGCTGCCGCTGTGAGGGCAGTTTCCCTTGAAAGCTCAGGGAAGAAAGACGCGTTTGATTTCCCTGTCTGCTTGACAACAACCTGGCTGCCTGAGACACGGACCGAGATGTTCATTGTCGCGCCGTTCTTGAATATTATGAATCCTCTACCTCCGCGCAGTATTACAATTTTGTCCGCATAAGGCTCTCCGCCCCATGTTCCTGCCAGAGACTCCGCTTCAATGCCTGTCTGTGCAGAGGCTGTCCCTGTGCTGCTCAGACTCGGGAATGTGTCCTTTGTGGAATCCTGAGCCAGAAATCTTGCCTTTAGCGGCGCGACAAGATCCTCTATAGTTTCCTTTGCGCTCGTGAGCATCTTGTAGTAAGAATTATAGAATTTTGTGCTTGAGTATATTTTCCCGTCAGAAGGAGTCGCCATATTGAAAACGCAGTTCCAGGTCGTCTCGCTGTCATTTGTTTTTGTTTCTGTTATCTCTGCATAGAAAAGCGCCCTCGAGCTGTACATAGACAAATCGGGCGGAGTCTTGCTCACTGTGCTTGTGTCTGGTCTTCTGTCTGATATTGACAGGTTGTCTATAGAGTTCAGCTGGGTATAGAAAAGATCTTGCGCTATCTTGAGCATGTTTACGTCCTGCGATGTTGAGACCACGCCGTAATAGTCTATCTGCAGCGGAGCGGCAAACAAATGAAAAGAGAAACATATAAAGAGTGTCAGAATCCTTAAAATTTTTTTCAAATAAAAGTCTCCGGACGAACAGCCTTATTCCTAAGACAAGACCGAATTCTTGAATTCCCTTCTTAAATCCCTGTTCACATCCCTTTCCTTTATGGCCGCGCGCTTGTCAAACTGCTTTTTTCCTTTGCAGACACCGAGCGTGATTTTTACAAGGCCATTCTTCAGATGGCAGTCAAGCGGAATAAGCGTATATCCTTTCTCATCGGCTTTTCTCTGAATTCTCTTAAGCTCCTCCTTGTGCATAAGAAGCTTCTTTGGCCTGTCAGGGTTGTGGTTAAAGACAGACGAGTACTTGTATTCTGAGATATGAAAGTTGCGCATCCATAGCTCCCCGTTTACTATTTCGGCAAATGAGTCGGCGAACGACACACTTCCTTCCTTGACGGACTTTACCTCTGTTCCCTCAAGGACTACTCCGCATTCGAATGACTCATCGACAAAGTAGTCAAAGCGGGCTTTCTTGTTCTGTGCGATAATTTTTATATTCTCAGACATGGGCTTGTTTCAGGCCTGTTCTCAAGGCATCTGTCTTGAGAACAAGCCCCTTATTATTAAACTTGTTCGGAAACATCAGTTTCAGAACAAGTTACTTTGAGACTGCGACGTTTTAAGTCTTGCAATTCAAGACTTAAAACTCGACGAGCTGTTCGATAACGAAGTTATCGAACAGCTCTATTATATTCTCAAAAACTTCTCCTTGCAACCAGACTGAAAAAGGGATATGTTTTACACATGGTGCGGGATATTTATTCAATTTCATATAAGATGCGCAGAGAGCTTCATGCAAAAATCGCTGCGGTCGTTGTATTCTTTATTCTTTGCATAGCGGTAATTACGCTTGTCAGAAGCTTTCTGTTTTATCCTGTTCTGGAAAAGTCGGACTCGATGTCTCCCGGTGTTATGGAAAACAGCGCAGTGCTCATTGCGCCGATGATAAGAAAGGTAAGCCGTGGGCAGATAATGCTTGTGAAGACGGGAGATGATGAGCATAAGTCCTTGCTTTTAAGAGCCGCTGACTTTGCCTGCCGTTTTTTTACAGCGCAGCAGCTGTCCGCGGTTTCTGCAGAGGACGAGACAAGACCTGTTCTTCGCCGTGTTGTCGGACTTCCTGGCGACACAGTGTATATATCAAGCTATCTTGTCTATATAAAGCCTTCAGGACAGCCACGGTTCCTGACGGAATTTGAGCTGACACGGACAAGATACAGCCTTTCTGTGCCTGAGCAGGAAGCGGGGCTGGACAAGAGAGTCGGAGCTACAGGTGAAATGGAGAGTGTGACGCTTGGCGAAGGGGAATATTTTGTGCTTGCTGACAACAGGCTTGAGGCAGCCGACTCAAGAATCTGGGGACCGGTCAAGGCAAAGTCCTTCAGGGGCAGGGCTCTTTTTGCATACTTTCCTCCTCAGAAGGCCCGTCTTTTCTAGCGTTTCTTCCTGATGGACTGCTCTCTTTATATCCATATTCCTTTCTGTGCGAAGAAATGCGCGTACTGTGATTTCTTCAGCGTCCCGCAGCGCAAGGGCGCAAAGGCTCCTGTGCCTGACGAGAGGTATGTGCGCGCTCTTTTGAGAGAGTGCTCGTACTATGTAAGGAAATATAATATAACGTCATGGAACACGGTTTATATAGGCGGCGGAACTCCAAGCCTTCTTGGCGGCGAGCTTCTTTTTGAGCTGCTGAGAGGAGTAAGGGCGCTTGCAGACGGAGAGTGCCGCGAGATTACAGTGGAGATGAATCCTGAGGATGTTGATGAGAGACTCTTGCGGTATGCTGAGCAAGGCGGGGCGACAAGAATCTCTATCGGAATCCAGTCCCTTGACCCCAAGGCGCTGATGAGTGTCGGAAGGGGGTGTTCAGTTCAAAGCGTCCTGTCTGCCCTTGATACGCTAAATAAGCATTGGAGAGGCTCTCTTTCTGTTGACCTTATAGCAGGGCTTCCCGGACAGACGCACAAGTCCTTCGAGTCCCAGTTCCCCCTGATATTTTCATACAATCCTGACCATATATCACTTTATACTCTCACGGTTGAAGAGAATACGCCTCTTTTTGCCCAGATACATAGCGGAAGGATAAAATGGAACGCAGACAAGGCGGACAGAATGTGGATAAAAGGAAGAAATATTCTGGAAGCCGCTGGCTTTAAGCAGTATGAGGTCAGCAACTTTGCGCGGCCTGGATTTGAGAGCCTCCATAACCAGGTCTATTGGAGCCTTAAGAGCTATATCGGCATAGGTTCCGGCGCTTCTGGAACAATATACGGAGACAATGCGCTGCGCTGGACAAACACCCGCAACATAAGAAAGTACGAGGATTTCTGGCTTGACGGCCGCACAGCCGGAGATGAATACAGCGGCATAGAGCAGGTGAGAGAGCGCGAGATAATCAACCTCCAGACTCAAGAATTTGAATTCATTATGATGGGGTTCAGAATGCTCAAGGGTGTTTGCGCGGAGGATTACGCCTTGCGATTCGGAGAGAGCCTTGAAGAGAGAATCGGAGCGGACGGAGGCGTGTTCAGCCAGTGGAGAAAAAGGAGGCTCGCCAGGTACTATGCCGCGGACGGGAAGACTTACTACGCTCTCACAGCGCGCGGAATCCTTTTTCTGAATATTTTTCTTGAGTCACTTATGTAGCTTGCGCTTTGGATGGGACAGCGTTTTTCGGGATTGTTATTGTGAATATTGTTCCGGCTCCAACCTGAGACTTCACATCGATTTTCCAGCCGTGAGTGTCCACGATATTCTTTACAACAGAAAGCCCGATTCCATATCCAGGCTCTGTGCGGCTGTTTGATGCCCTGTAGAATATATCGAATATATACTGAATATCCTTCTCGTTTATCCCGATACCCGTGTCCTCTACGGATACCTTGATGTCGCTGGCGGTTTCCTTTGCGGTGATTGTTATCTCGGCATTCTCAGCGGTGTAGCGCTGCGCATTTGAGTACAGGTTTTCCAGTGCGCGAAGAACCAGCTCCTTGTTATAGAAAACCTTTGTGTCTGGAGAAACATCAATTTTGGTCTTTACATTCCTGTTGAATATCGTTCCTGTGTTTACAGATGACTCGGCGAATTCCTCCAGCACGGGAAGAATAGGCTGCTCAATGAGCTTCTCTTTCCACTTGCTTGTCTCCAGCTTTACAAAGTTTATTAGGGAGTTGATCATATTCTCAAGCTGGTTTGTCTTTGACAGGATTATTCTTACGGACTTAGCTATGTCCTCCGGCTCCTTTACAACCCCGTCCTCTATTGCCTCCAGATACCCTTTTATTACTGCGACAGGCGTTCTAAGATCGTGGCTCATGCCCATTATGAAGCGCTTTCTCCGCTCGTCATCTTCCCTTAGGGCGATGCGCATTTTCTCAAGGTTCACAATGAGGTCGGTGATTTCATTCTCGCCGCGGCTGTTCTTCCGTCTTTCCAGTGTGTCCGTGACTTCTCCGTCTGCAAGCCTCTTTGTGGCGAGCTGGAGGAACGTTATTGACTTTGTTATCGTGCTCGATATATGGAGAGTGAAAACTATGCAGGCCAGCTCAACAAGGCTTGTGATTATCAGAGTCACAAGAACAAGGCTGTCTGCGCTTAGGCCTGCTCCGTCAGCTACATGCCTGTTGATTGGCACTGTGGCAAATGCTATTACAGGGATAAGCACAACAAGGATGATGAACAGATGCAGCTGCCGCTTGATTTTCATTAGTCATCGCCTTTCTCGAATCGGTATCCCATTCCAAATATTGTCTTTATATATTTTGGCGATGAAGGATCGTCTTCAATTTTCTTTCTTAGCCTCTGCACATAAACCGCGACAGCAGTGATGTCTCCGTACTGAGCCTTCCATACCTCGTTGTAGATTTTCTCCGGCCCGAGTGTCTCGCCCTCGTGCGAAATAAGGAATTCAAGAACCTCGTACTCTTTGGTTGAAAGGGGGATTTTCTCCGGACCTTTCTTTAGGACGCAGCTGTTCAATAGAACTGTGTAAGGGCCGAATTCATAAGATGCCTCCGCCGCCGCTGTCACTTTCGCCTGCCTGCGGATTATCGCCTCGACTCTTGCCACAAGGACTTTGGGAGAGTAAGGCTTTGTCACGAATTCATCGGCTCCGTTTCCCAGGCCGTTTATTATGTCCTCGTCAGCGTCCCTTGCTGATACAATTATGATTGGCAGCGATGAGTTGTATTCTTTTCGGAATTTCTTGAGAAAGTCAAACCCGCTCATGCCAGGAAGGTTCAGATCCAGGATGATAAGGTCCGGCATCTGCCTGTCAATGGAAACAAGGGCTTCCTCCGCTGTTCCCACTGACTCAACCTGCATTCCTGACTTTGTCAGGTACATTGCGGCTAAATCTGCCATTTCCGGCACATCTTCAATAATCAGAATTCTTGAGTTCATATTGCAATTTCCTTGCTATAAACTTATCACAACACACAAAAAAAGCAAGTTGTTTTATAACAAAAATTTTATAATAGCCTTAAAAGCGGGTGATTTTCCGGCAAGACAGCAGGGCTTTGGCTATAAGCGGCAAGGACTTTTGGTTTCAGCCAGCCGAGGCAGCAGCAAGAGCCGGCAAGTCTGAGAAACATAGGCAGCTTGCTTTCAAAACGAAATTAACTTGATTTCAGGACGAAATTAACTTGATTTCAAAACGAAATTAACTTGATTTCAGAGTGAAATCAGCTTGATTCGGCTAGGAACAGCGCCTTGTCTTTATTAAAAGAGGGCGGAGCAAGGGGAACAAGACCTGCCTGCTTTAATGAAAATATGCGGCGACTTGGTTTCTATAACAAACGATTTATATTTCCTTAAAAACTGAGGTCAAAATCAAAAATTATACTTGACGATAAACGAATTAGAAGTAAAAATAAGAAGATGATTTCAGTTACTCATTTGGATGGGAAGAAGTTCTGGATAAATCCCCACATGATAGAAAGCATGGAGCAGACTCCGGACTTGACTGTCACATTTCTTTCCGGAAAAAAAATTGTGGTAAAAGATTCAGCTGAAGATCTTATTCAGAGAATAATCGATTACCGGAGAAGGCTCGAAGTCTCAAGACAAGAATTATAGGCTCCAAAAAACCGAAGTTTTTAGAGCCTCTCTATAGTATGCTAAAAAGCTCGGTGGGATTCTAGGAGGAAGCTTTTCATGGATATTGCGTCGATTATCGCCTTGGTCGGCGGCGGTGCGGTCATTGTTCTTGGTGTTCTTACATCAGGCGGTTCTCTCGGCGGTATTATTGATATTCCGTCTGTCTTTGTAACGGTCGGCGGATCTTTCTTCTCCCTGTTTTTCTGCGGGACTTTAAAGGACATTGTAAATCTCTTCTCAATCATAGGCCGTGTGTTCAAGACTTACGATTACGGCGAGAAAAATCTTATTCAGAACATGGTAGCTCTTTCCGAGAAAGCCAGGCGTGAGGGAATCCTTGCTTTGGAGGAGGGGCTTGATGACCTTGATGACCAGTTCATGAAGTCGGGACTGCGCATGGTTGTTGACGGCACGGATGGCGCCATAATTCGCTCAATCCTGGAAAATGAAATCAGCCAGATGGAGAGCAGGCACATGGCGGGAATCGGACTTTTGAACCAGTGGGCGGGATTCGGACCTGGATTTGGAATGATGGGTACTGTAATCGGACTTATCGGAATGCTCCGTAACCTTGAGGACAAGTCCTCGCTTGGTCCTAACATGGCTGTAGCGTTGATTACAACTCTTTACGGATCAATGCTTGCAAACTGGCTTGTTGGACCTATGGCGCAGAAGCTCATAGCGCAGAACAGCGCTGAGATAACAGCAAGGGAGATGGTTCTTGAGGGCGTTCTCTCTATCCAGGCTGGAGACAATCCCCGTATTCTGGCAATGAAGCTTCTTACTTACCTTGACCCTAAGACCCGCAAGGTTATCGAGGCTGACGTGCTGAAGGACTAGGTTTAACAGATAATGGCAAAGCAGAAAAAGACACCGGAAAAACCTTCAACCGCCTGGCAAGGCACTTACGGAGACATGATTACTCTCATGCTCTGTTTTTTCGTCATGCTCTATGATCCGTCCGAAGTAGACACTACAACGCTTTCCCAGATACAGGCCTCTCTTGCTATTCAAGATGAATCCATGGAAAATCCGACCACGACAGGAGGAATGTCCCTTACTGCAGGGCGGCTTGCGGATTTGGGCAATACTATAAACAGCCTTCCCTCTGTTGAGAAAGGAAAGTCCCTGGGGCTTGCGAAAAAAAAGGCTATTTCTCTTTTTGCGCCTGAAATCCACTCTGCAAAAATCACTGTCTCCTCGGATGAGCGCGGGCTTGTAATAACACTCGCCTCTGATTTTTTCTTTGAGGAAGGAAGCGCGGATATTGATATTGAGGAGAGCCGTGATGTTCTTCTCAAGCTCTCAAGTTTTTTCCAGGAGCCTGAGATTGCGGATAGAAGATTCAGAATTGAGGGGCATACGGACAACACGGAAATTTCCAGCGACAAGTATCCGTCAAACTGGGAGCTCTCGGCAGCCCGCGCCTTGAACACACTGCATTATCTTGCGGATTTTGGAGTAGACGAGTCAAGGTTTTCTGTCGCCGGCTATGCTGACACAAGGCCTATATGGTCTAACAGCACAAAGGAAGGACAGGCTGGAAACCGCAGAGTTGATATTGTTATTCTTGACGAGGGGCATTTTTAACATAATTCTTTAAGTCGCGGTAAAATAATTCCGATAATCTGTCTAGAGAAGGAATAATGTTTTACAGGAGAAAAATAAAATATGGCAGATGACAATGATTTAGATCTTAATGATGACGCTGGCGCTGACGATTTAGCCTCTGCCTCTTCTAAAAAAGGCAAGGGGCTTGGAGGAATTCTTCCTGTGCTCCTCAAGTGGGTTGCAATAGGCCTTGCGGCTATTATTTTGATTGTGACCGTAGTTGTGATTACAATGAAAGTTATCGGCGGCAACCAGTCTGTGGCGCAGACCGTTCCTGTTTCCGAGGAGTATACTCCGACAAAGGAAATCCTTGACTGGTACAGCTCTCTGGGCTCAATCAGAACTAAGACTAGCGATGTGAATCCATCCTCTGTCATAGTTGATGTCGTGCTTGGCTACAAGAAGGACGACAAGGCCACTTCAACAGAAATTACACAGAGAACAGTTGAGCTCAAGGACTTTCTGCGGCGGTATTTTACGCAGAAATCGGCGGATGAGCTTAGGCCGCAGAATGAGGAGGGCTTGAGGATTGAGATCCGCAATGCAATCAATGATTCAATTCTCAGCAGCTCTAAAATAAAAGATGTGCGCTTTATGCAGCTGGATGTTATCCAGCAGTAGTGCGCTTTAAGCTTTAAGGTGGAACAGACATGAACGAGGTTCTGTCACAGGATGAAATTGACCAGCTGCTGCAGGCTATAAACTCAGGTAGCACTGAGACGCCTGATTTTGAGCCGGTAAATGATACCCGTAAGATAAAAATCTATGACTTCAAGCGTCCGGACAAGTTCTCAAAGGAGCAGATCCGCACTGTCTCGATTATGCATGAGACATTCGCGCGTCTTACGACAACATCTCTTTCTGCCCAGCTGCGCTCTCTTGTGCACGTTACTGTAGCTTCGGTTGATCAGCTTACCTATGAGGAATTTATACGCTCTATTCCTACGCCTACCACGCTTGCTGTCATAAATATGGATCCTCTAAAAGGAAACGCTGTGCTTGAGATTGATCCTGCGATTACGTTCAGCATGATTGACCGCTTGTTTGGCGGAACCGGGCAGGGAGCTAAGGTTAGCCGTGACTTGACAGATATTGAGCAGTCGGTAATGGAAGGCATAATCGTGCGTATTCTTGCGAATATGAGGGAAGCCTGGACGCAGGTAATTGATTTGCGTCCGCGTCTTGGACAGATTGAGACAAACCCCCAGTTCGCGCAGATCGTTCCGCCGTCAGAGATGGTTGTCCTTGTTACGCTTGAGACAAAGGTTGGTGAGGAAGAGGGAATGATGAATTTCTGTATTCCTTATCTTACAATCGAGCCTATTATCTCAAAACTGTCTTCTCAGTTCTGGTTCAGCTCTGTCAGAAGAAGCTCTACAACACAGTATCTTGGAACCCTGAAGGAAAAGCTCTCGGACGTGGATATGGATGTTGTGGCAGAGATCGGGACGATAAATATGCCTATACGGGATGTCCTTGCCCTGCGTGTCGGCGATGTCGTCCGTCTTTCAACTGTGAAAGTGGGAGATCCTCTGACGCTCAGCGTTGGAAATAAGAAAAAATTTTACTGTCAGCCTGGTGTCGTCGGCAAAAAGATGGCGGTTCAAGTTATAGGCAAGATTGACCAAGGCGAAAACGAAGACTTTGAAGAATTATCCGTGGAAGGAGACGAATCTTATGAGTGATGGTGCTATTACACAGGACGAGATTGATGCATTGCTGTCTGGCGTAGACATGGGCGGAATAACGGGCAGCGCTTCTAGTGCTCCTATAAATATTGACACTTCCGTGCTTGAGAAATTTGCGGACGGCATAAAGGATGAGCTTAAGTCAAAGCTTGACTCTATGACGGGAAGCGATTTTACCGTTGGCACACCTACAGTCGAGACTCTTGAGCGTGACCAGCTGCTGGCGAAGCTCCCTGAGATGGTTGTTGCTGTAATGGCGGACTTCTCTACAGGACTTAAAGGCGACCATTTGTTCATAATGTCTCCTGAATTCGCCCAGAAGCTTACCAGCCTTATCAACAAGGAGGATTCCGCAGAGCTTGATGATATGGCGCTTTCTGTCATTTCCGAAGTTGTCTCAAACCACTCCGGCACTGAGATAACTGAGCTTAGCAAGGACGGAAAGCTTCCTGGACTTGCGACAAATCCTCCTGAGGCTGTTCATGTTCCAAAGGCGATGGTTAGAATTCCTCAGAGCAAATTCTGTCTTTTCACATATACATATTCTCTTGACGGCCAGGACTACAATCTTTGGGAGGCTGTGTCAGGAGATGTAGCGTCAGGCATGGTTTCGGCTCTTGGAGGAGGCGCTCCTGCTGCGGCTGGAAACGGGCAGCCTAGTGCTAATGGCGCGGGTAATTTCATGGGCGCTGGACAGGCTCAGAACATGGGCATGGGAATGCAGCAGCCGATGATGGGCGGAATGCAAAATATGGGCATGGGAATGCAGCAGCCGATGATGGGCGGAATGCCGAATATGGGCATGGGAATGCAGCAGTCTCCGTCAGGACAGGTTATGGGCATGAACCCGCCTAACGTGCAGTCAATACAGTATCCGAACCTTATGGGCGGAAACACGTCTGCTGAGCAGGGCAATATCGGTCTTATCATGGATGTATACATGGAAATGACCGTAGAGCTTGGACGCACCAAGAAGCAGATAAAGGAGATTCTTGGAATGGGCGAAGGCACTATCATTGAGCTGGATAAGCTTGCCGGTGAGCCTGTTGACATTCTTGTAAACCATAAGCCGATTGCAAAAGGCGAGGTTGTTGTAATTGATGAGAACTTTGGTGTCCGTGTAACAGAAATCCTTTCTCCTATGGAGAGAGTTTCTGACGTGCATTAGCAGTTTTTTGTGCGGAAATGGCATGGGTTTTTAGGATTCAGCCATTTCTGCCGCTTTGTGTCATCTAATGGGGATTATGATGGCGCAAGGGAAAATGGGTGGGAATATGAAAAAAAACAGACTTTTTGTTGTGCCGCTTATGGTTTGCCTTTTGTCTTTTTTTGAGGCAGGTCTTTATGCGCAGAGCTCCAGAGAGGAAGACGGCGTCTCTCAAAGCGAGCAGACTGGCGCTTTTTCCATAACAACAGATCCTTCCCAGATTCCGATTGATGTCTCTCCTTCTGTCCGTGACAATGCATCTTCAGGCGCGCCCTCAATGGCAGGTCTTTTTATAAGAATGATTCTTGCTCTTGCTGTCGTTGCGGGAATTGCATACGTCATATTTTATTTTATCAAGAAAACTGCGCGCTCAGCTAATGACAGCGATCCTTTCTTGAGGCGTGTGAGCCAGATTTCTCTTAGCCCGGGAAAATCTGTGCAGGTAGTGACATTGCAGGACAATGCTTTTGTAATTGGCGTGAGCGATGAAAGCATAAGCCTTATTGGAAGAATAGAGGACAAGGAGCTTATCAATGCGATGAACCTCTATGCGGACAGGAATCAGAAAGTCTCAAAGCCCCATTCTTTCCGTGAAATTCTTGACATGTTCATGCCTGGCTCAAGCAAGGAGCCGGAAGAGGATATTTATTCTCAGCAGGCATCAAGCTCTGAGGATGCGTTGAAAAGGCAGCGTGAAAGGCTGAATTCTGAAATATCGGAAAATGAAGAGAACTAGCAATGAAAGAGGCTTTGCTTTATTTTAGAAAAAAATGGCTTTTTAGGACTGCGCTTATTTCTCTTGTAGCCGCTCTTTGTATTTTTCCAGTCTCTTCACAGAGCGCGCAGAACAGGGATTTTCCTGGAGGCTCTGCGCAGGGAACAACAGAGATGAATCCTTCTGTGCGCAGTCTGAATATTCCTAACATTGATATAAATATTACACAGCCGCAGACAGGCGCGCAGATGGCGTTCAGCCTTCAGCTTCTTCTGCTGCTTACAGTGCTGTCTCTTGCTCCGAGCCTTCTGATCCTTATGACATGTTTCCTAAGGTTTTCAATTGTGCTTGACTTCATTAAGCGCGCTCTTTCTCTTCAGCAGGTGCCGCCGACTTCTGTTCTGAACGGAATAGCTCTTTTTATGACGCTTTTTGTGATGTTTCCTGTTTTCCGCCAGATTTATTCTTCCTCGTTCAAGCCTCTGAGCGACGGGCAGGTGACAATCCAGCAGGCCTACGTAGAGGCCGAGAAGCCTCTAAAGACATTCATGTATTCACAGATGCTAAATGATACAACTTATATCCAGACTTTCATGGCTATGGCGCGTCTTGAGACTCCGCGGACTCTTGACGATGTTCCGATGTATGTTATGGTGCCAGCCTATATACTTCATGAGCTTACGGTCGCTTTCAAGATAGGAATTATTCTCTATATTCCGTTCATAGTGATAGATATGGTTGTCGCCTCAATCCTGATGAGCATGGGCATGATGATGCTGCCTCCGGTTCAGATTTCTATGCCATTCAAGCTTATGCTTTTTGTTCTTGTTGACGGCTGGGGGCTTCTGACGCAGCAGCTTTTTGTGTCTGTCTTGCACTAGGATTCGTTGATTCTTGAATGCTAAGGCTTGTTGAATGGGAGGATTTGTATGAGCATAGGCTATTTGGTTTCACTTATGAGAGGGGCTGTCTACCAGGTTCTTCTGATGACTGCCCCTGTGCTTGGAGCCGCCTTGATTGTAGGCTTGATTGTCGCTATTTTTCAGGCTACTACATCAATACAGGAGCAGACGCTGACTTTTCTTCCTAAGCTAGTTGTAATTCTTCTTATGCTTGCTCTTCTTGGCGGATGGATGTTCGCGAATCTGCGCGGATATACAGAAAATCTCTTTAGCATTATTCCGGATCTTGCAAAATAGACAACAGGGGCACGGCTGTGTTGGAAAGAATCGTTTTGCAGGCTCCTTTGTTTCTCCTTGTTGCCGCAAGATGCTTTGCAATGGTAATGACAATGCCTCTTTTCTCTATGCGCTCTATTCCCCGCATAGCAAAAATTGCTCTCACGGGATGCATGGCGTATATGATTGTCCCGAATGTAGATATGTCGTCCTATATGCCTTATATTTCAGGCGACGGGGCTTTTTCCTTGAGCTATATCATGCTTCTTGCGGGAGAGGCTTTAATCGGGATAATAATCGGCTTCTATGTGAATATAATTTTCTCCGCTTTCAGCGCCGCCGGACAGTTCTTTGCGTTCCAGATGGGATTCTCTGCCTCTGAGGTCTATGATGCCCTTAGCCAGGTTGAGAATCCTCTCATGGGACAGTTCTTTAACTTGATTGCGATGCTGCTATTTCTTCAGAACCAATGGGCTCAGCGCCTTTTTGGCGGCGCGCTTGTCGCAAGCTTTGAGACTATGAATTCCCTCAAGGTTGTCATTGCGGCAGGGCAGAATGAAATAATAAGGTTTATGCTGTCTTCCCTTACCTCGCTTTTTGGCAATGCTTTTATAATTGCGCTTCCGATAATGGGCGCTTTGCTCCTTGTCTCTATAACAACGGGAATACTTGGAAAGGCGGCTCCGCAGATGAACCTGCTTTCCGAGGGGTTTCCTGTGATGATTCTGTTTTCATTCTTTATAATAATGAGCCTGATGGGAGTGCTCTGCAATTATTTCATGAGCGCTTTTAACTCGGGCTTTGAGATCTTGCAGAATCTGTTTGCTTTTTTCCGTGAGTCAGGAGGCAGATAGATGGAATATGAGTATATTGATTTGCAGTGGTTCGCTGCCGAGGACGAGGGGCGGACTGAAGAGCCTTCGGAGACTAAGCTAAGGCGCGCGAGGGAAGAAGGCCGCGTTGCGAAAAGCCAGGAGCTTAACAGCGCGCTTGTTATGCTTGTGTGCGTTGTCGTTCTTATTATAGCCGCGCCGTTTTACTTGAGATGGTGCGAGAGAATACTTGTCTATTACTTTACGAGGGCTGCCAACGGCGACTTTACACAAAGGCAGTTCTTTGTCCAGTTCCTGCTGAATCTTGCGAAGATGGTCCTTCCGCCTTCTGTTGCGGGCGCTGCCGCCGCATTCGCGGGGAATATTATCCAGAACAGGGGTTTTTTGTTCTCCACAAAGCCGATAGAGCCTAAGTTCTCAAATATTGTGCCACGCTTTGGACAATATCTAAAAAAAACAGTGTTCTC
The DNA here is from genome assembly GCA_964623405.1 of uncultured Treponema sp. Lineage (GTDB taxonomy): Bacteria > Spirochaetota > Spirochaetia > Treponematales > Treponemataceae > Treponema_D. The sequence continues at coordinate 11,176 of CAZURC010000007.1, read as the reverse complement.
CATGGAGGGCGCTTTCAATGTTGCAAAATCGCTGGCGAAGGTCGCGGCGGTTATCGCCATTGCCTTTTTTGTAATAAGGAGCAACCTTGAGGGAATTCTTTCTCTCATAAATGCCGGCTCTGTCCGGCTTGCGGCGGGACGCATCGGCGGCTGCGCGGCGCAAATCCTTGTATTTTCTGCAATTGTCTTTCTTGCAATTGCGATTCCAGACTATTTTGTCCAGCGCTTTCAGTTCATGGAAACAATGAAGATGACAAAGCAGGAAGTTAAGACTGAATTCAAGGAGGAAGAGGGCGACCCGGAGGTCAAGAGCAAGCTTGAGCAGGCTCAGAGGGCTCTCTTGTCACAGAATCTTCCGAAGGCGGTCGCAGAAAGCGATGTTGTCGTTACGAACCCTACTCACTATTCTGTCGCATTAAAATATGATCCTGAAAAGGCAAGCAGTCCTATGGTGAATGCGAAAGGCGAGGGCCTTGTCGCGAAACGTATCCGCGATCTTGCTGACGAGAACGGAATTCCTCGCGTTGAGAATGTTCCTTTGGCGCGCGCTCTCTATTCAAATGTTCAAATTGGTGATATAATTCCAGATGAATATATAAATGCAATTGTAGTCATTTACAGGCAGATAGATTATCTCAATAAAAGAAAGAAGTAAGTCAACCAGGGGTGGGGAGTGGCTAACCGTTTTACAAATACTTTATCTCAGCTAAAGCTTTCCAATAATTTCATTGCTTTTGCGGGCGTCCTCATCGTCCTTATGCTCATAATGCCTGTGAGCGGAGCCATCCTTGATTTCCTTATGATTGTGAATGTCGCTGTGGCTCTCGTTGTGTTCCTTGTTGTTCTTTATACACCTAAGGCCTCCAAGCTTTCCTCGTTTCCGAGGGTCATTCTTTTTGCGACAATCTATGGGCTTGCTCTTAATGTCTGCTCGACTAGATATATCCTTACTCACGGCTATGTGGGGTTTGATCAGTTTGACGGCACGATGATAAAGTCTTTTGCAAATGTTGTCGCCGGAAACCAGCCTATTGTCGGATTCATTGTTTTTGTCATTATAATCATTATACAGACTGTTGTTATTACAAAGGGCGCAACCCGTGTCTCTGAGGTTGCGGCGCGCTTTGCCTTGGACTCAATGAATTCAAAGATGTTCGCGGTAGATTCTGAGCTAAACTCCGGCTCCATAACTGACGAGCAGGCAAGAGAGAAGAAAGCTGATATTCAGAGGGAAAGTGATTTCTACGCAGCGATGGACGGTTCCTCTAAATTTGTAAGCGGCAACGTAAAGGCGGGCATCTTTATTACGGCAATAAATCTCGTGGGCGGAATTGTGTATGCAATGGTGCGGCACGGTATGTCCTGGGAAACTGCGATCCAGACTTTTCCTCAGCTTACAATTGGAGACGGCCTTCTAAGCCAGCTTCCTTCTCTTCTTCTTTCTGTCGCAACGGGTATTCTTGTTACAGGGAGCAACTCAAACGAGGTTCTTGGAGAGGAGATAAAAGAGCAGTTCAAGCCTTCTGGCTATGTCTATATGATTTCCGGCGGAATCCTTGCGGCCATGGCCCTGGTGTTCCATACTTCTGTTTTCCTAGTGATAGCTCTTTTTGCTGTAGGAGGACTTCTTTTTTACTTTGGACTGTCAATGCTGCGGAGAGAGAGAATTTCCTTTGCAAAAAAGCTTGAGGATGAGGCAAAGGCTAAGTCAAAGACGCAGACTGGACAAAATCCTGATGAGATAAGTCCTGTTGTTCCTTTGGATCCTCTTTGCCTTGAGCTTGGAGTCGCGCTTCTTGATCTTGTGGACAAGAACAAAGGCGCTGAGCTCCTGAAGAGAATTACAAGAATAAGACAGGAGGCGGCGCTTGATTTAGGGCTTGTTGTCCCTAGAATCAGAATCATAGACAACCTTACTCTTGACCCTCAGGAGTACAGCTTTAAAATCCGCGGAATAGAGGCAGGGCGTGCAAGGCTTAAGATTGGATACTATATGTGCCTGGATACTGGAACTGTCATTGAGCAGATGAAGGGGGAGGCGACTAAAGACCCTGCTTTCGGCGTTCCTGCAATATGGGTTCCTGAGGATCAGCGCCAGGAGGCAGAGCGTAACGGTTATTCAGTTGTTGACCCTCCTACAATAATCGCGACCCACATGACAGAGATTATACGTTCACATGCCGCTGAAATTCTCGGACGCCAGGAAGTAAGCGCGATAATAGAAGCTGTAAAGAAAACAAATCCTGTCGTTGTTGATGAAGTTATGAACACGTACAAATATACTTATGGCGAGATTGAGAAAATCCTTCAGGGACTCTTGAAAGAGCAGGTTTCAATAAGGAATATTGTCGCAATACTGGAGTGTCTTGCCAATTACGGAATGATTCCGCATAACCCTTATATATTGATAGAAAAAGTGAGAGAGGCCTTGGGAACTCAGATTTGTCTTCAATATGTTGATCAGAATGATCCATCTCATAAGCTTAGCGTTCTGAGGCTAAGCCAGGGCTGGAGCCAGAAAATACTCGACCATGTTGTGAGCCAGAGCGATGGCTCTGCGCCAATGGTTGCCTTTGATCCTGTTGATGCCCGTAAATGGATTAGCAGTGTTTCTTCAAGCATAGCGGCTGTAAGGGAAAGAAATCTCCTGCCTATTATACTTTGTCCGACAGCGGAAATTCGTCAGCTCGTGCATGGCTCTATTGACAGGGAGCTTCCAGGAACTGTTGTGCTCTCATTGAATGAGGTTGTAGCTGCTGGAAACAATGTGAATGTTGAGATTTTGGGAGAAATAAGTGAGTAGCGGTGATTATAATCCAACAGAGCATAAGATTACAGGAAAATCTTATGACGAGATTAAGGGAATTCTCTGGGATAGGTACGGGTCTAGCTATCATATTATTGATCAGCGCACAATTCTAAGGGGAGGTTTCTTAGGATTCTTCCAGAAGGCCATGATTGAGGTTACTTATATCGTAAGCGATAGACAGAAATCTTCCCCTGAGAATATGGAGCAGGCGAGAGAGCAGATTCTGCAGAAATCTGGTGTTGATTATTCTAAAATTGTTTCTATGCAGTATGGTGAGCTTGAGAAAATAATCAGCGACATGAACGGCCAGATAACAGAGCTTAGACAGGCAGCTACCAGCCAGGTTCATCCATCCATAAAAAAAATAGAGGATATGCTTTCTGAGAATGAATTTACATATTCATTTATAAGCTATATCTCTAATAGAATAAAAAATGAGTTCTCTATTGAGCAGCTGGAGGATTTTGATAAGGTTCAGGAAAAAGTTGTAGACTGGATTGGGCAGTCGATAAAAATCGAGCCGAATATTCCTCATAAGCTTCCTCATATAATCGTCCTTGTAGGTCCTACAGGGTTGGGAAAAACAACGACAATAAGCAAGATGGCCGCAAAGCCTATCCTTGATGCAAAGAAAAAAGGCCGCCCGCTTCCTGTTGTGCGTCTTATAACAATTGACCATACAAGAGTAGGAGCGGAGCAGCAGCTTAGAAAATATGGAACAATCATGGGCGTGCAGGTTGATAAGGCTGAGGACTCGGATGACTTGAGCGAAATCATAAAGACGTGCAAGGATTCGGCAGACTATATCTTTATTGACACTTCCGGCTATAGCCCGAAGGACTATGACAATATCGCTAAAATGCGGAGCATTCTGGATGTTCCTGGGCTGGCATTTGATACATATCTAGTTGTCGCGGCTTCGACAAAGGCAAGTGATCTTACAAAGATTATCGACAATTTCTCAATGTTTAATTTTGGTTCTGTTATTATCACAAAGTGCGATGAAACATCTTCCTATGGAAATGTGCTGAGCGTCCTGTTCGAAAAGAAAAAGTCCATTTCGTTTATAACAAACGGCCAGAAAGTTCCGTGGGATATAAAAAGAGCTTCTGTCCGTGAATTTCTGTATAAGCTTTCAAGTATAAAAAAAGACAAGATTCATATTGATGATATGTTCCCGGAGGATAATTGATTATGGAAGACCAGGCAGAAGAATTGCGGAGACTGATGGAAAACACCTCCTCTCCACAGGAGAATACTGAAAAAGCAGACAGCTCCCATAAGACTAGAATTATTGCTATTACTAGCGGAAAGGGCGGTGTCGGAAAGACAAATATGGCTGTAAACATGGCGATTGCCTATTCGCAGCTTGGCAAGAAAGTAATCCTGATTGACGGTGATCTTGGAATGGCCAATGTCAATGTATTGCTTAATATCGTTCCTCAATACAACTTGATGCAGGTTATAAATCATCAGAAAACTATGCAGGAGATTATACTGGATACAGAGGTCGGAATAAAGTTTATAGCGGGCGCCAACGGATTCTCAAAAATTGCGAATCTCTCTGTAGAGGAGCTTGATTACTTTGCCAAGCAGTTCTCTCAGCTTGCAAATGCGGACATAATTATAATTGATACTGGCGCTGGAATCGCGAACAATGTGCTTCAGTTTGTGGCGGCCGCTGATGAGGTTTTTGTTGTGACAACTCCTGAGCCGACTGCGATAACTGATGCCTATGGAATGATAAAAATTATCACAACTGAGCTTGGAGACCGCAATATAAACATCAAGCTGCTTGTGAACCGTGTGCATTCAGCAGAGGAAGGAAAGAAGATCTCAGACCGGATAATAACAATTGTAGGCCAGTTTCTTAATTTTAAGGTTGAGTATATTGGCTTTGTTTATGACGATTCTGTTGTTTCGGCCTCTGTAATCCGGCAAAAACCTTTTATGGTTGTAAATCCGACATCGAAGCCTGCGCAGTGCATAAAGCATATTGTCGGAAGAATGGAAAAAACGGACATCGGCTCCAATGAGGGAGTATCAAGCTTCTTGAGGAAATTCTTGCGCAAGAAATAGCGCAAGGCATTGAGGGATTTGATAAAACTTGACCTTATGGGGTTTTTGCCTTAATCTTTTTACTAAGGGGGGAAGATATGATAAATGGAAAAGCTATCGGCATTTCTGCCGGCGTTGCTTTCGCATTGTCATTTCTTACGGGGATAATTTCAAAGAATTCCTTTCCTGCTGTTTTTCGCCGCTCGTTTGTGTTTGCTTTGATTTTTGCTGCCCTTGCCGCGCTTGTGTTTTTCCTTTACGAAAAATTCCTGCAAAGCGATTCTCCTGATGACGCACATTTGAATGAGTCTTCCCAGCAGAAGACTGGAGGCAACGTTGACATTGTTATTTCTGATGATAACCTTGATGACGATGGTTCCGGTCCAAAGTTCTTTGTTGAAAACAACCGTCATTCGTTTTCACAGGGAAAAACTGAAGATGTGCCTAAGACAGATGCGGCTGTTTCCTTAGATAAAGATGCGGCTGTCAAGGAGAATAATGCCTTA
>CAZURC010000007.1:0-5703 GCA_964623405.1 uncultured Treponema sp. | reverse complement strand
AGATGCGGCTGTTTCCTTAGATAAAGATGCGGCTGTCAAGGAGAATAATGCCTTAAAGAATGACAGTTCCCCCTCCGCTAGCAACGTTCTTAGCGGTCATGATGAGAAAGAGACCGATGATAAAAATCTTCAGGCTCAAAGTTTTACGCCATCTACTCTTGAGAAAGTTACAAGCGGAAATCAATCCCAAGATTTTGCGTCTGCCGCAGCGGCGGGAGTTATCTCTTCTGCTGCGGATGGACAGAGTCCAAAGACTTTTGAAGGCGGTAATGGTATAGAAGCAGATGACATTGATGAGCTTCCAGATATTGGAGATTTTAAGGAAGACAGTGAAAAAAACGATTCTAGTGATATAATTGATGACAGTGACTTTGCGTCAAACGGCGCATCGGAAAGTGCTTCCGCCATTCTTCCTAATGGAGTAGAAGCGAGCGCGCAGAATGCTGATGTAATGGCTCAGGCTATCCGCACGCTGTTAAAAAAAGACGACAATTAAGGTAATATAAAGGATGATGTATGGATACTGAACAGATTCAAGTAGTGAACAACGAGGAAGAAGATAGTCTTTGGCTTGAATTCAAGAGAACAAAGTCCTCTCAGCTTCGTGACAAGCTTATCAGGCAGTATATGCCGCTTGTTAAATATGTTGCTGGAAAAGTTTCTGTCGGTCTTCCTGCCAGCATGGATTTTGATGATCTCGTAGGATTCGGACAGTTCGGGCTGCTTGACGCAATTAATAAATATGATCTTGAGAAAGGCGTAAAATTCAAGACTTATGCTGTTACTAGAATCCGTGGCGCTATTTTTGATGAGATGCGCCAGCTTGACTGGGTTCCGCGTTCTGTCCGTCAGAAGTCACGTGAGATTGAGGAGACAATAAGTGAGCTGGAGTCAAAACTAGGCAGGACTGCGACAGATCAGGAGATAGCCCAGCAGATGAACTTGTCTGAGGAAGAGTATCATCAGACTATAATGAAAGTAAGCGCATCCAGCATTGTTTCGCTTAATGACGTGTGGAATTCAGGCGATGATTCAGATCATCTTTCAATTGGCGATACAATCGAGTCGCCTTCAAGCCTGAATCCTGATGTGCAGGTTGAGCGCGAGGAAATCCGCAAGGTGATAATCCAGGCTATAAACGAGCTTCCGGAAAAGGAAAAAATGGTTATTGTCTTGTACTATCATGAGGATTTGACTTTCAAGGAAATCGGACAGGTTCTTGAGGTAAGCGAGTCCCGTATTTCACAGCTTCATACAAAAGCAAATCTTAGGTTAAGGGCTAAATTGACAAATTTCCGAAAGGGAATCATGTAGCTTCTATAAATAGAATGCTCTTTGCTGGAGTTTAAGCTTTATGGTTACACTTGAGAAAATTAGAACAGACATGGCAGGGCTTCAGAAAGCTGATCAAAGTTTAAAATATGTTGAGGTTCATGCGGATTCCTTGGATGAGGCTCTTGCCGATGCCGCTGTCCAGCTGAACTCAAAAATATCAACTCTTGAGTATGAGGTGAAGGAAAAAGGCTTTGATGGTTTTTTTGGAATCGCGAAGCGCCCTTGGACTATTCTTGTTTATCAAGGCAGGCAGCATTCTCTAAAAGAAGCAGAAGAAATGGAGAAGAATCTAAACGCCTCCAAAGAAATCAACGAAGAAGAGCTCAAGACGGACAAGGACGGAGAGTTCTTCTTGCATCATTTTGGCTCGGAAATTTATCTAAAAGTAGAGCTTCCTGTAGGAGATGGAAAGCCTGTTAATGCTGCTGATATTATAAATGACCTGAAAAGACCGGATACCAAGGATTTTGATGAAAGCAAAGTTGATCATTTTGCTCAGAATGGAACTGGCGGTGTCTATGAGCAGGTCGGCTCGTATACCCGGAATCCTGCTAGCGATGCTATTTTTGTAATTGATATTTCAAAAGACGAAATGAAGGCGACTTGCACAATAAATGCGCCAGGAATTGGCGGAGCAGATGTCAGCCATGATCAGATTGAGCTGGCTCTTAAGAGCCAGGGCGTTGTTGCTGGAATTTCAAGTGAGAAAATAGATGCTCTTGTAGACAAGCCTGTGTACAATATTCCTGTTGTTGTGGCAGAAGCTAATCTTCCTGTTGACGGACGCGATGCCTACATAGCCTATAACTTTGAGACTGATCGCTCGAAAATCCGCGCTAAAGAGGCTGCGAACGGACAGATAAACTTTAAAGAGCTTAATCTTATTCAGAATGTTGTGCAAGGACAGCCGCTTGCGCAGAAGATGCTTCCTGAGCGCGGTAAAGCCGGCAAGACATTGTTTGGAAGATACCTTGAGGCAAAAAATGGAAAGGATATAGCTCTTCCTCTTGGCAAGAATGTGGTGGTTGATTCTGATGGAAAGACAATTCTTGCCGCCTGCAATGGCCAGGTTCTTCTTATAAATGACAAAATCAACGTAGAGCCTGTAATGGAAGTTGACGGAGTAAATATAAAGACCGGAAACATTACTTTCCTTGGAACTGTTGTTGTCAACGGCAATGTCGAGGATGGCTATGACATTAAGGCAAGCGGAAATATTGAGGTGAATGGCGCTGTTGGAGCATGCCACCTTGAAAGTGATGGAGACATAATTGTAAGTCATGGTATTGTGGGACGCGATGAGTGCCAGATTAAGTGCGGCGGCTCTCTTTGGGCTAAATTTATTCAGAACTCAAAGGTTGAGGCTGAGGAGAACATCATTGTTCAGGATTCAATAATGAACAGTGAGGTTTCTGCGCAGAAAAGAATTATTCTTCAAGGTAAAAGAGCGCAGATTACGGGAGGACATCTGTTTGCCACTGAGACTGTGCTTGCTAAGAATATCGGCTCAGCTGGCGGCGGCACAGAGACCGTGATTGAAGTCGGCGTTGATCCCCGCGCAAAGCACAGGCTTGCAGATCTTATTGGAATGCAAACTAATAACCTTAAGGAGCTGGAGGAGCTTGAGCTTAACATTCAGACCCTTGAGAACACTAAGAAAATCCGCAGAGTATTGCCGCAGGAAAAAGAGGCAAACCTCAAGAAATTCACATTCCGGAAAAATGAGCTTAAACAGGAAAATGATGAGTTTAACAAGGAAATTGGAGAGATACAAGCTCATTTGCGTGAGCTAAAGAATTCAGGACGAGTCTATGCTTCTGGAACTGTTTATGCAGGCGTGAAAATATTTGTCCGCGATGAGAAAGATGAAGTCCGCGCAGATGTAAAGAGCGTGACTTTCTATTATGACGAGGGATTTGTCCGTAGAGGCAAATATGAGCAGCCGAAATTTGATGATGTGAAGGGACCGGATGGCTATTCAACCAATTGATCTTTCTACAATGTATTCACAGATGAGCAATGTCGCGAAGAATGTGGCCAATATGCAGCAGGGTACACAGCTGACGCAGGCGATGCAGGAGAACGTTGTTGTCCGGCAAGGGCAGGAGCAGGCGGCTCAAGTTCATAAGACGGCGGACAGCCAGGCAGACACTTCACGCATAAAAACTGATTCCAACGGAGCCAATGCTGGAACTTACCAGGAACAGACTGGAAAAAAACAAAAAGAAGAAACTACTGATGAAACAGAGCCGTCTTTTACAGAAATCCGCGAGCCATACCTTGGCCAGCATATAGATATTTCGAGGTAATACATGATTGGAATTGCCGTGCTGGCTTTTTTTCTTTGCGTGCTGAATGTTCTTTTCTGGCTTGTCTTCCTAAATAAATTCAAGAAGCTTTTTTCAACAGAGGATATTGTCTCACGGACAAAGATGCAGGTGTCAAAGCTTATAGAGGATGTAAACCGGATAACATCACGCGATATCGATCTTATTGAGTCTAAAATAAAACAGCTCAGAGCCGCCGCTGCTGATGCGGAAAGAAAAATCGCTGTCGCGCGGTCAGAGCTTGAAAGACAGGAAAGGCTAAGCGTCTATAGTTCCATTGTGAACAATGATGACAAGCGTTTTGCGTCAAAGCCCTTGAAAAACGATGTTGAATATAGCCGGCTTTCAGATGGACTTAACTCTCAAAACTCATATTCATTAACCGATGAGGGAATTCAGATTGCAAAAAGCAATTATAAAGGCGAGCTGTTCCCTGATGACGGCTCAGACGCTGATGCGCATTTTGTAAGCTCTCAAGCAGGAACAAAATTCATGGTCAGCAATGACGGCGCAAGTGTCGCTTCAATTCCTAAAATCGGCGGAAATGTCATATTCTCTGATAATCCTGTAAAACCCAAGAAATCTCTAAACGAGCAGATACATGAGCTTTCGGAAAAAGGCTACACTGTGGAAATGATTGCCAAGGATCTTAATCTTACAACGACAGAAGTCCAGTTTTCTTTGGATATGGACTCGTGAAGTTTTGTTAGCCATGCCTATACTCTAACGCAATGTTATGTAACTGAAATCTTCCTTTTATGTTATAGTTTATGAGTAGTTTTTTTTAACTCATAGATATTACATATAAAGAGAGGCAAGCATGGACACCCATATTGAAGAATTGATTGACAGAATCAAGAAAGATGGAGTTGCCGCTGCTGAAAGCACTGCTTCAGAAAAAATTGCTCAGGCTCAGAAAGAGGCTGACAAAATTATTCTTGATGCAAAAGAAGAAGCGGACAAAATTATAAAGCAGGCAAAAGATGAGACAGCCCGGATCGAGAAAGCAAGTGAAGATGCAATCAGGCAGGCGGGAAGAAATCTTTTGCTTTCTTTTAGGGAAAGCATAGAAAAAGAAGTCTCTGTGCTTATAAATGATAAAATTTCCGAAGCATATTCAAACGATTTGCTTGTGAAGCTTATTCCTGATGTTGTAAAGGAGTGGGTAAAGAACACTTCTGAGGATGATTTGTCTGTGCTCTTGAATGAGAAAGATTTAAATGATATTGAGTCTGGACTAAGGAATGCTCTAAAAGCAGAAATTGAGAAAGGTCTTTCACTTAAAATAGACAATTCTATTTCCCGTGGATTCCGCATCGGCGTAAAGAACGGAGCCGCATTTTATGACTATTCGGCAGAATCTGTGGCAGAGTTGTTCAGTGCTTATTTGAATCCTAGAGTTGCGGCTCTGATGAAAGAGGCGGCTAAATAAGTGAGCAATCAGTATTATCTTTTGGCACAGCTTCCTTCGTTTTCAGCAAGTGATGAAAAATCTGTTTTGCCAATTACAGAAGAATACTTTTATGATTTATGTTCTCGTTTCTTGGACAGGAAAAGCCTTGAGCAGGTGAGAGAGCTTTCCCTTGTTCCGCCACGTAAAAAAAAGGAAACGGGATCTGTTTTTCTTGACCAATGGTATGATGCTGAACGGAAGCTCAGGTTTGCGTTGGCTCAGATACGGGCGCTGCGTCTGAATAAAAAATTCGAGACAGAAAATGAGTCTTTTTCTCCAGATATTATACAAGCCGCGCGGACGGCTACTGGAATGGACAGCCCTCTTGCAGCAGAGCAGTTTTTAAATAAATACAGGCTCTCCCTGCTGGATAGTATTCGTCCTGCGGATGATTTTTCTGTTGACGCTGTTTATTTGTATGGACTAAGACTAAAGCTCGCCCTTAGAATAAAGAAATTTGATTCAGAGAAAGGACTAGCTTCTTATCAAAAAATCTACGATTCAATTCTCGAAAGAGATACGGGAGATAGGCAATGACGGATACAAAAGGAAAGGTTGTCGGAGTTAATGGAAACATGGTTTCTGTCG